>DAMAVY010000243.1:0-5388 GCA_032077725.1 Clostridium sp.
TGACTGTATATCTTTAAAAGAAGCTCCATCTACAGGATGTTGTAAAAATCCTAAAATTGATATTTCCCTGGATAATATGAGTAAAAACTCTATTACTGAAAACATCCATGGATTGAATATTGCTTATAATGATGAACTATCAAATAACTTCAAGGACGTTGTTATAGTTTTAAATAATAGTAATTTATACTTAAAAGCAACCCCTACCATAGCAAATAATCACAAAAATTGCAGTGGATGTAACAGTTGTTCTGGCAACTGCAAAAGCTCTTTAAAATAAAATTTAAAAGCAAAACATCAAATCCCATATATATATTCTTAAATAAAAATCTCCTACATATAATTGTAGGAGATTTTTATATTTTAATTTCTATATATTATAGGTAATTATCTTTATAATCTAATGATATTGGAATATATTTATCCTCTTTATACTTATCTTCCTCTTTGTACGTATCTTCTTTGTATTTTTCTTGATTATACATATCAAATTCATATATATGCTTTACTTTGCTACCTTTACTTCTCAGTTCTGTAAAGGGGCACTTATTATCATTCTCTACCCAATTATAAAGGGTACAATCCTTTGAACATTCTACATATTCATCATAAGTTGATAAAAAAACACACTTAGACATTAATAACACCCCCACCTAAAAAATACACCTTTTCAACACCCTAAATTATAAATGAGAATTTTCTTAAAATAAAGCATTTTTAGTAAATTTATTAGGTTTTTTAGCAATTAAAATATCTTTATAGCATATATTAAATATCGTTCAAAATTCAGCTAAATGATGATAGGAATAAAACACTTTTTTACGATTTTAGGTTGTTTATCCTATAAAAACAAAACTTATGTCACAATTCATACTTTTTTGTCTTGTAATATTTTTATCTATGTCCAACGGTAACCCTTGTACATTTTTGTAATTTGTTATTTCTTCAATAAATTTAATATTTTGAAATAAGTTTTTATAATTGTCATTACTATTATCATAATTAACATTTGTATCAATTATAATTATAGTTTTTTTCCCCATGTTATTTTCTAATGAATAATTATCTTTAAAACTCTTAGCATTCATATGATGATCCATAAATAAATACTCCATACCGTATAGATAAAGTTCTGACACTGTTAATTTCCTATTTTCAGTTTTTTTGTCTAATGAATAAATATATTCATTATTAATTATAGTACCACCTTTTTCTATGATAGCCTTATCTAAACTGAGTTTACTAATCTCTATGCAATTACATATTTTTACACGAGTTCCAATATCAACGTGATACATAATGAAATTCTTAGCTTCTTCTTTAGAATTAACAAATATACTATGAATGCCTTTACTTAAAAGAAAGCTCATAGCATTCTGTATTGATATACTTACAGAAGTATCATTATCGTGCATATTTACCTCCTAAGGCGTAAAGTTTACTTTGTTTATTATATGAGTCATATTAGTGTTTTTATGTTATCAATAAAAGATTTAATAAATTTAACATTTTTTCTCTTAATCCTTGTTGTAGAATGCGTAAAATGATATACTTAATTCGACTTAATAGATTCAAAATATAATAAATGGAGAGATGACTTGTGAAAAAAAGAATTTTATCCTTATTGGTATTTTTTACTTTAGTATTTACTATTTCTTTATCAAGTACAGTACTAGCCGATAGTCAACCTGAAATTGTTGGAACTTCAGCAATAATAGTGGACTTGGACTCAAAAGAAATAATTTATTCTAAAAATATTGATGAGAAAAAACAACCTGCTAGCATAACTAAACTAATGACTGCATTACTTTTAGCAGAGAATAAAAGTAAAACTGATCTTTTAACTTATCCTGCAAAAGCTCTAGAAGAAGCTCCATATTCATATGGACTTAATGTTCATCCAGTTACACCTGGTGATACTTTTAGTGGCAAGGATGCAATGGATATTCTACTACTTTATTCAGGTAATGACATTGCTTATATGGTAGCTGAAAATGTAGGTAAAACAAAAGATGGCTTTATTGATATGATGAATGAAAAAGCAAAAGCCCTTGGAATGAATGATACAAACTTTATAACTCCAAATGGCCTTGATGATAATACTAATGACCATTATACAACTGCTTATGATTTATCCTTACTTTTAACTGCAATTCATGAAAATGAATGGATTAGTGAAACATTAGTAAAAAAAGAATCTGAAGTTAAATCAACAAATGGACCAGAAGCTGTTGTTCAAACTAGAAATAAGCTTCTTGGAGTAGAAGGAAATATTGGTGGTAAGACTGGATACACAGACAAATCCGGAAGATGTTTCGCATCTTTATACGAAAGAAATGGGCGTACTCTTGCTGTAGTAGTATTAGGATCAGAATATAACTTCCCTGTAGATACTCAAGTATTTGATGATACAACCGCTCTTGCTAATTATGGTTTTAATGCACAGAAAGAAATCTTCAAAGCTAAGGGATCTGATATTGGAGAAGTAACACTTGAATACAATGTGTTACCTTTAATAGGACCTAAAAAAACTGTAAAAATTCCTACTACAATCAATGAAGATATTTCATTATATCCAACTGATTTAACACCAGATTTTAAATATTCAGTAGATGATATAAGTATTTGGTCTTTAAATACTGAAAAACCAATAGGAAAAGCTACCATATCTACAAAAGGATATGCAAAAGAATATAGTCTTTATCCCAAAGTCTCTAAAACTGATATAATAAAGAGTAACATTCTTTATTATGTACTAGCTGTTATTGTAATATTTGTAATTATAGGTTTAGTATATATAATAATTACAAATATTAATAAAAAGCGTAAGAAAAATAAAAGAAGAAGAATTTATAGATAAATAAATTTTATAAATAAAAAAGTTTGTTGGTTATTAATAGTAGCCAGCAAACTTTTTATTTCTTTATATGTTAATATAAAATAAACGAAATTGAATATTTTGTTTTTTTCAATTGTCAATTATGACAATTATCTTTATGAATTAAATAATAATTTTATTAAATGGTAAAAATAATTTTAAGTTATCAACAAATCCAATGCTACATCAATTCACATCTAATCTCTCAACAAAAAAATTTTCAATTATCTTCAAATTCTCCACTCTCAACTCTCAACTCTCAACTCTCAATTATCTTCAAATTCTCCACTTTCAATTCTCAATTAATTAGCATTTCCAGCGGTATATACCATTTTGTGTATTTTACATTATTACTATCTTTATAACTCCCCTTGGGATCTTTCACCATAACTGTAGCTCGTTTATTAATATTCGTAATCACACCTGAATACATATTATTCTTATATGGAAATCTTACAGTTTGTCCTTTAGTAAAATGATAATTTTTAGATGTATTTTTATCTCTTTGATTTCTTGATTTAAGTATTTCATGATAACTGCTTTTATGCCCAAAGAGATTATATGAAATATTCTTAAATCGATTGGCCTTACAATTAGAATTACCATATAAGCTAAACTCTAATACGTGGCAAAGTTCATGCTCTAGTATAAGCATAAGGGCATCAAGGGCATCTTCTCCCACTATTCCACAGATAAGCTTTTCTTCATCGCCTTCTATAAAATTTTCTATAATTTTTTTACTTATACGAATTTCATAACTAAAATGTGAACCTCTTCTTAAAAAAATTGTTTTCCCACCACTTGAAGTCATTCTATTTGATATGGAAACCATAATTCCATTTTCAATTGAATTCCCAATATATCCGCTAAATACATAATCATCATAGAGGTTTATTAACCTAGAGATATTCTCTAGGGTTAAAATTATAATAATGTTAGTTTCACAAATTTTATATGTACTGCAAAATTCATTCTTTATTTCTCTTCTTATTTTTTTGAATTCTTCTTTTTGATATAGAAATTTGTCCATAAATTATTTTACCTTTCATTCTATCTTAAAGTTTAACCCTTACATTTATAAGCTTAACCCCTTTATTTATTAGTTTAACCTATATTATTAAAAGTTTATCCCCTTCATTTATAGGTCTAAACAGAAAAAAGAAACTGCCACAAATCCATTATATTATATTTAAACATTAAAATATAACATAATTAAATTAATGGCAGCCAATGTCTTATCTTATAGACTTATAGATAAGTTTATCTAATGAATTCTTTAATTTATCATTTTCAATATTTTTTGTAATTTCATCTTCCAATGTATTTATATCAATATTTTTTTCATTAATGATATTTTCGAGTTTGCTTAAAGCATTTTCTAACATTACTCTCTTATTATCTTTAATTAAAATTTTCTTAGTGAAAGACTTAAGTGCAAAGTATATTAATGTTAAAATCTCAGTATTATAATTAAAAGGTTCGTAATTTTCTAGGATATATACCACAGCCTTAGTTAATAGATTCTTATATATATCCGTTCCTTCTTCTTGCATTGTAAAGGCTAGTATGCTTCTCGCTGTATATACAAGTTTATCCTCATCTTCGTCATCTACAGATTTTGCAAAAGCTCCTCCTGCCAATTGTTGAGTTGCAAGGATACGTAAAAATTCTGTTTTATCTTCCACTTCGATATTTAAGTTATCCAATTCTAGTTCATCTAGACTCTGACTATAATAAAATTTGGGAGACATTATACTAGTATCACCTTTGTTAAAGTCTATATTTACTGGAAGGAATTTCCTCATTACTGAGCCAAGTACTGGTTCATAAATCTCCTCAATTAATATAAATGATGTTTCGTCACTAATAATTCCAATATCAGTGGACAACTCAATTATCTTGTTTTTCATAGATTCATGAATATCTCCTCGTTCATAGACTATCTTATTTTCTAGTGACTCTATTCTTTTTTTGTACCAAACCTTTTCAATTAGGTTAGCATTAACTTCTAGATCTAATTTAGTAAGTACTACCCTTCTTTGAATTCTCCTATCCCCAACTTTACCATTTAGAGTAACAATTCCTTCAAGATTTCCATTTACTTTAGCGAAAATAGAGAATGGTTCATCATCATACATATATTCAATGGTTCTTGGATATGTTTTTTCTATATTCATGCTGCCCCAATCAATTTGAATATCTGTTATTTGTAGCCCTCTAATTCTGTTAAATTGATCTAATACAACATCTTCAATTCTTATACTTCTATTAATAAATTCTGCTTCTCCATAGGTAAGTCTTGCAATTTGATTTATAAAATATGTGTTTACTGACGCATCTATTCCAAAAGGGAAAATTCTACTTTCTCCACATACATCCTTAACATAATCTAGTATCTCTTTTTCATCGTCTACTACATCATCGGTAAACAGTATAATAGTATTTTCTTCTCCCTGGCTCTCTCTTGCAAAGGCATATTTTATACCTTCAAATATATCTGCATCATGCTC
>DAMAVY010000244.1:0-5381 GCA_032077725.1 Clostridium sp.
AAACAAATAACAGATTCACTTTCTGTAGACATTGGAGACGATAGTTTAAAGCTATTATCAAGAATGTGTGATGGAGCAATGAGAGATGCTGTGTCAATATTAGATCAAGCTATATCTATAAGTAATAAAGTTACTTATGAGGGTTTGATAGATATGTTAGGTATAACTACTAATGATAGTATGATTTCAATAATAGACAATGTTATAGATAGAGATACAGAAGGTTGTATAAGAGTTATAAATAAATTAACGCAAAACGGTAAAGATGTAAGTATATTAACTAGAGATTTAATTACTCACATGAGAAACTTGTTAATGGTAAATGTAAGTAATAATTTAGAAGATGTTTTAGATATGTCTATTGAAAACATAGATAGTATCAAAAATCAAAGTAGCAGAATTAGAATTGAAGAAATAATGAGATGTATTAATATTCTTCAAGAAGCTGAGGATAGTTCTAAAGGTACAAAGCAAGCTAGAATATACTTAGAACTTGCAATAATAAAGATGTGTAAAATAAAATATGATACATCAATTGAAACAGTACTTGCTAGACTAAACAAGCTTGAAGAAAAGATTGCATCAGGTAATATAACAATACAGGGAGCTACAGGGGAAATAAATCAGATTAGGGCGGAAGAAAATAAGATTTCACCAATGGAAAACACTCATAAAGAAACAAATAAAAACAAAGTAATTGCTGAGCCAACAATATCAAATAGTGATAGTAAATTAAATGTTGAAATTATTAAAAAATCATTTAAGGACATTTTAAATTTGCTTAAGCAAAAGAATAATATGGTATTGGCAACAGCTTTAATGATGGGTAAAGTTAATGCATTTAATAATGGAGTTATTACTATTTCATTCACAAAGGAGTATAACTTTCATAAACAGAGACTTGAAAGAGAAGAATATAGAAAAGTTGTTAATGATATTTTTTCAGATGCACTGAATGAAAGGGTAGCTGTTATTTATGAAATAGAAAATGTTGAAGTAGATAAAGATGTAAATAAAGAAAATATATTATCTGATATATTTCCAGAGAGTTTAGTTGAAATATATGATGAATAAAATTTACTTTTATGGTTTTAATAAAATAATGATTACATTATAATATTATATGTTAGTTATAATTAAATATATTTTTAGGAGGTATTACAATGGCAAAAGGTGGATTTCCATCAATGGGTGGAAATATGAATAATTTAATGAAACAAGCACAGAAAATGCAAAAACAAATGGAAGATGCTCAAAAGGAACTAGAAACTAAAGAATTTGAGGCTTCTGTTGGTGGTGGAGCAGTAACAGTAACAGTAACTGGTAAAAAACAACTAAAGGATATAGTAATAAAACCGGAAGTTGTAGATCCGGATGATGTAGAAATGTTACAGGACTTAGTTTTAACTGCAGTAAATGAAGCACTAAAGAAAGCTGAAGATGAGACCAATGATTCTATGGGAAAACTAACTGGTGGACTTAATATACCAGGCTTATTTTAACAGAGGTGAATAATTTGGATTTTTATCCTATAGCAATAGAAAAGTTAATTGAAGAGTTTGGTAAATTACCGGGTATAGGAAGTAAGACTGCACAAAGACTTACTTTACATGTTTTAAACCTTCCTAAAGAGGAAGTGGAGGAGTTTGCTAATGCTTTAATAAAAGCGCGAGGGACTGTGAAATATTGTTCAGTATGTGGTAGTTTTACTGATAGTGATCCGTGTGCCATATGCTCTAACCCTAATAGGGATAAAAGTACTATATGCGTAATTGAACAACCTAAGGATATCATGACCATAGAAAAGGTTAGAGAATTTAATGGAGTATATCATGTACTTCATGGAACTATCTCACCAATGAATGGTAGAGGTCCCGAGGATATAAGATTAAAAGAGTTAATAACAAGAGTAAATGATAATTTAAAAGAAATTATAGTTGCAACGAACCCTAATATTGAAGGTGAAGCTACAGCTATGTATATATCTAAAATATTGAAACCTTTTGGAGTTAAGGTTACAAGAATAGCCCATGGTATTCCAGTTGGTGGAGATTTAGAGTATGCAGATGAGGTGACTTTATCTAAGGCTTTAGAGGGCAGAAGAGAAATATAAATAAAGTAAGAATAAAACAATAGGAAGACTAGTGCAGATAATAAGATTATTTGTTCACTAGTCTTCCTTTATTGCAAATGATAATAATATAAATACTACGTTACAGAATATTATATTCAATATATGTCAAAAATTATATATAAATATGTATAATTGGAGGTATAAATGTGAATAGAAATAAAGTGATTGAGATCATATTATCTAAAAATATCTACACAGTAGAACAAAAAAGTATAATAAAGGGTTTACAAGACGCAATAACAGAAATAGAAGTAGCAAGAAATTGTTTTGATAATGTAAATAATAAAAATTTAATAGATAGTTCTATACATAAAGAAGATGAAGCAAAAGCAAAGTATGCATATTTCTTATTACAGGCAAAGGCTAATGGGATAAAAGTAGGTACGGATTGTATGATGGAAGAGTTAAATTATTGTAATAAGTGGTAATATATTAACGCTTTTCATAATAAACTTAAAATATATAAACTTAAAATGATTAAATTATAATAAGGTGAAAAATATTTTGAGGAATACATATAGACTATAATTTTAGAAATATATAGTATTCAATTAAGATAAAATATATTTGGTTTAGTCATATAATATGTTAATATAAGTATGTATACACACATAAAATCTTGGCTAAGTTATTAGTTTTGTATAATATAGGGGGATGTTATGGAGAATATTATATTTTTTGTTATTGCTATAGTAGCTATATTTGTAATAGGTAAGATATTTTCATGGCCATTAAAAGTATTGCTAAACCTGATCATTAATGGAATAGCTGGAGGTATACTGCTATGGTTAATAAACCTAGTAGGTGGAAATTTCGGGCTTGTAATACCTATAAATATAGTTACAGCACTTATTGCTGGAATACTAGGTATACCCGGAGTATTATTTTTAATCATATTAAATTACATCAAGTAGCTAAGAGAGTATAAGAGTTAGACAATTCTTATATTCTCTGTTTTTGTTTAACAATAAATTTTAGTGTGAATGAGGTTCATTATAAAAGTGAAGCATCAATACATATAGCGTTTTGTAATTTTTTAAACATCTATTTACACAATATTTATTAAATGGTAAAATTAGTTTATAAAATGGGGGTGTGAATATATGGTATTCAATGAATTTAAATATGAAAGACCTAATTATGAAGCAACAAAGGAAAGGTTAGCTATCTTAATAAATAAAATAACCGAGAGTGATAGTATATCAGACATTAAAAATCTTATAAATGAGATAAATGTTATCAGAAGTAATATTGATACTTTGGGTAATATAGCATATATAAGATATAGCATAAATACAGAAGATGAGTTTTATACCAAAGAAATAGAATATTGGGATGAATATGAGCCATTATTTAATGAAATAAATTCAGAGTTTTATAAATCCATAGTAGGTAATAAATTTAGAAATGAGTTAGAAAAAGAATTTAGTAAACAGTTTTTTAGTATTGCAGAGTATAATTTAAGGGCATTTTCAAAAGATGTAATTGAAGATTTACAACTAGAAAATAAACTTTCCTCTGAATATAGTAAACTTATTGCTTCAGCAAACATTTTGTTTGAAGGAGAAGAGCGCAACTTGTCAGGATTAAGACCATTTATCCTATCAAAGGACAGAGATATGAGAAAGCGTGCAAGTGAAGCTAAATATAAATTTTATACAGATAATGAAACAGAGATAGATAGAATATATGATGACATGGTAAAGGTAAGAACAAAGATAGCACATAAATTAGGATTTGAAAATTTTGTGGAACTCGGATATATAAGAATGTTAAGAACTGATTATAATTCAGACATGGTTAAGAATTTTAGAGAGCAGGTTAAAGAGCTTATAGTTCCTGTTGCTAATAAGTTATACGAAAGACAAAAGAATAGATTGCCTTTAGAAGAACTTAAATATTATGATGAGGATTTTGAATTCTTAACAGGAAATGCAAAGCCAAAGGGAGATGCACAGTGGATAGTTAATAATGGAATAAAAATGTATTCTGAACTTTCCTCAGAAACTAAAGAATTCTTTGATTTCATGATAAAAAATCAATTGATGGATTTAGTTACTAAAAAGGGAAAAGAAAGTGGAGGATATTGCACTTATATATCTGATTATAAATCCCCATTTATATTTTCTAATTTTAATGGAACTTCAGGTGATGTAGATGTACTGACACATGAAGCTGGACATGCATTTCAATGCTATAGGAGTAAATGGATTAATATACCAGAGTGCAATTTCCCTACAAATGAAAGCGCTGAAATTCACTCTATGAGTATGGAGTTTTTCACTTGGCCATGGATGAAGTTGTTCTTTAAGGATGAAGAACAAAAATATAAGTATGTCCACTTAGGTGGTGCAATTAAATTTATTCCTTATGGAGTAACTGTTGACGAATTTCAGCATTTTGTATATGAAAATCCTAATGCTACACCGGAAGAGAGAAAAACAGCATGGAGAAATATTGAGAAACAATATCTTCCACATAAAAACTATAAAGAATGTGACTTTCTAGAAAGAGGAGGATGGTGGCTACAGCAGGGACATATTTTTAATAGCCCATTTTACTATATCGATTATACATTAGCTCAAATATGTGCTCTTCAATTCTGGAAAAAGAATCAAGAGGATCATGATGAGTCTTGGGGTGATTACTTAAAGTTATGTGATGTTGGAGGTACAATGTCTTTTGTAAACTTAGTGAAGCATGCTAATTTAATTTCACCATTTGAAGATGGTTGTGTAAGTTCAATAATAGGAGATATAGATAAATATTTAGAGAGCATAGAGGATATAAAACTTTAATACTAAATAAAAAATAGTTTTTAACGTTGGAAAACTTAATAATATAAATAGTAATATAAATAGTAATATATCAGATTAATTTTTATCTGGTATATTACTGTTTTATTATAGATTAATAATAAAAATGTAAAGAAATCACAATTAACAGGTTATACCTATCCTGGTGTATCAGTATATTAAAATGGTAGAATTTTAATGATATAAGTAGATAATGTAGGGTATTTATAGATAAATACTAGAATTATAGAACTATAAGGACTAGAATCATGGTAAGATTAATCTCGTCGCTGAGAGATGCGGCAAAACAACATAATAAATTAAGAGTTGATTCTTAATAGATTAAATAACTTCTTAAAAAAATGTTGACAGATAAGAAATTATCTAGTAGAATAAAAAGAGTCGTCGGAAGTATTTGATGGCAAGATAAAGAATAAATGGTCTTTGAAAAT
>DAMAVY010000245.1:0-5371 GCA_032077725.1 Clostridium sp.
ATATGAACAGCGAGAGAATTACCATAACTAAAACCACTGAAACTAGAATAAATGGTAAGCCAATTAAAACAGATGAACTTTTTTATTCATGTTGGGCAGAAATATTACAACTCTTTGGCAAAGAACTGTATGAAGCAATAAATGTTAAGTTGGAAAATGGGATTATATTCAAAGTAAGATATTGTAAATTATTAGAACAATTGCAAGACAAGGCTGAATATAAGGTGAATTTTAAAGGAAATATTTACACAATTTATTATATTGATTTTGCCAAGGATTACAAAAAATATATATTACTTAAATGTAATCTTATTAAGTAGGTGTGTCACATGAGTAATGATTTTAAATTTGATTTTGATATGAATAAACTAATGAAAAATATGGACGAACTAGCAAAAGAACAAGCTGTGGATAGTGTTAACAAAGAGGCTCTAAAAGAAGTAGCTGTAGATATATATAATTATGTACAGCGAAATTTAAAAAAATCTGATGATAATACCAAAAGTGGTAGAAAAGGCAGTAGACCTTCTGGGCATGCTAAAGACAACATACCAGGTGGCAATATTAAAAAGATAAATGGATTTATGTATATAACTATTGGTTGGGAAAAGGGTGATATAAGTCCATATTATTACGAGAAATTCCAAGAGTGGGGGACTACTAAAACAGAAGCTTATCCTGTATTTACAATGGCAAAAGAAAAATATGGAGATGAATTAAATAATAAGATAAGTGAGAAATTAGAGAAGCAATTAAAGGAAAAATTGGAGGTGTAATGATGAATATAGACGACATTATATATGGGATATTAGCAGATGTAAGTAATGTGTATGAAGGTTGGTATAGAGCAGAATTACAAGCTACACATACTACCTTCTTTTGCTATATGGATACGGAAAATTTATCTGATGATGAACCAGAAGATATTATATTAAACTTCCAGTTTGATACATGGGGAGAAAATAAAAATGAAGTTGATAAACAAAGAAAAAAGGTAAGAAAACTACTAAAACGAAATGATTTTGTACTAATGAACAATAATAATGACTTTGAGACAGATACAAAAATATATCATTACGGTGATCGTTTTAGTTTTATAGTCGATAGTGATGAATATTATTTAGAATAAAAAATGAAAGTGAGGAATTATAAAAATGGCAGAAAAAAAGATAAAAAGAAATTGTGGATTAAAAGACATATACATTGCGGAGGTAACTGAAAATAGTACAAGCAATTACACAGTCGGAACTCCAACTAAATTGGCTAGGGCATTATCCTCTAAAATAACTGATAAATTTGAGTCTGAAACAACTTATTCCGACGATGCGGTAGAAGATGTAGTTGAAGAATACGTGAACACTGAGATTGAAATAGGTATAAATACTTTATCGAATACAGATTATGCAAAATTGTTTGATACTCTTTATAAAAATGGATATTTATTAAAATCTAGTAATGATAAAGCTAAAGAAGTAGCTCTTGGTTTTAGAAGTAAAAGAACAGACGGAACGTACGATTTCGTTTGGTACTACTGTGGAAAATTTACAGAAAGACCAGATGAAGAGTTTGAAACTAAGGGTGATAAAATATCTACACAAACAGCTACTTTAAAGGGTATTTTTTATGCTAGACAAAAAGAAGATACTATTGATGGCAAAAAGAAACCTTTATACAATGTTAGAGTAAATGAATGTGAACTCATAGAAGCGGACACAAATGCTAAAACAGCAATAGCAGATTGGTTCTCTAAAGTACAAGAATATGTACCACCAGTAGTGTAACAAAACTAACATAATAAATAGAGTTAAAGGGTGTCTAATTAGATGCCCTTTAATATTTTAATAAAAATGAGAGGATGATAAAAATGAATTTAACAGTTAAAGGTAAAAATTATAAATGTGGAAAAATAACAAGAGGAAGATATTCTAAATTTAATAAAATCTATGAAGAGTTAGAACAAAAAGATGGAAAACAGGCTCTATATAATGATGAAGACCTAGACAAAATGGTTGAATGCGTAGTAGAAGCTTATGATAATAATTTTACAGAAGATGATATAAATGAGGAACTTGATGTTCCTGAAATAATATTTGCATTTAGTTCAATAATGATCGAAATTCAGGAAAAACTTAATAAGAAAGTGGAAAAGATCCAGGCAAATTTTACGAAGAAGTAATAGAGGGAGTTGATAACTTTATTACTTTCAGTAAAAAAAAATATATTATAAAAGAAATAGCAACTAAGGATTATATAAGATATGTGGATATATGTAGTCTTGATAATGAAGATAGTATATTTAAAGCAGTACAGTTTATGTTTAATTTAAGTAAATCCAATTTAGATGAAATGGATATAACTGATATATTAGCTTTAAATGAATTTTTAAAATTATATATTTACAACACTATTAATAAGAAATTTGAAGAAATAAATAATATAAATAAAGTGGAAACAAAGAAAAGTCTACTTGATGAGTATGATGAAGAAAATGGATACAACGATGAAAAAGAAGATAATGTTTATAAAATAATGAAGGAAAATATTAATTATTTTATAAAATATGGAAATATGAATTGTAAAACGAGTATAAAAGATTTGTATGAGATGAATCTATATGACCTTTTAGACTATTTAAAATTCAATATACAATATGAAAATGAACATAAAGAAGAAGATAATATTGACACAGATTCTTAGAGGGAGGAGGGAAAATATATGAGTGGAATAGCTGTAAGAGTTGGAGCAAATACCAGCGAATTTAATAAAAGCATGGCACAAATGAAACGAGATTTAAAAGAAACACAATCTGCCCTAAGTGTTACTGCAACTCAAGCAAAACTATTTGGAAATGCAACCGACCAATTAAAAATAAAACAAACTGAATTATCGTCAAAGTTGAAAATACAAAATAGCATGTTATCTAAACAAGGTGAATTTAATACTAAACTAAAAAATAATTTAGCTGAGTTAAATACTGAAAATGGAAAATTAAAAACTAAAATTGAAGAAACTAATAAAGCTTATAAAAAATCTGCTGATTTAACAGGAGAAGATAGTAAAGCCAGTTTAGCCTTAAAAAAAGAGTTAGACGGATTAAAACAGGAATATAATAAAAATGGTAATGCTATAGAAAGCACCGATAAAAAAATACAAAATAATATAATTATTATGAATAATAGTGAAAAAGCTATATTAGAAACTAAGAAAGCTTTGGAACAAACTAACAAGGAATTGAAAAATAGTAATTGGGATACTTTTAATAAAAAAATGGATGGTACAAGAGGAAAAGCAGATAAGGTTGTCAGTGCTATGAAACCAGTGGCTATGGCAACAGTAGCAATAGGAACTGCAGGAGCTGTAGCATCTCTTACATTCGAAGAGTCTATAGCTAAAGTATCTACAATTATGGATACAACTAGTATGTCAATCGGCGATATGAAAAAGAAAATAATGGAATTAAGTAATGAAACTGGTATTAGTAGTAATGAGATAGCTGATAACGTATATGAAGCAATAAGTTCTGGTGCTGATACAAGCGAAGCTATAGATATGGTAGCCCAAAGTGCTAAACTTGCTCGAGCAGGATTTACAGATTCGGCTAGTTCCTTAGATGTACTTACTACTATAATGAACGCTTATGGAGAAAGTGCTGGTAATGCTAATCATATTTCCGATGTTCTGATGAATACCCAAAACTTAGGTAAAGTTACTGTTGGAGAATTAGCAAGTCAGATTGGTACAGTTATACCTACAGCCAATATGTATAGCGTGAGTCTTGAACAACTGAGTGCTGGATATAGTGTTTTAACAAGTAACGGAATAAAAGCGGAACAATCAACAACCACTTTAAATGCGATGTTTGGAGAACTTGGTAAAAGTGGAACTAAGTCTAGTGATATATTGAAGGAAAAAACAGGGAAATCTTTTAAGGAATTAATGGACAGTGGAATGAGTCTAACAGATGTATTAAGTGTAGTAAAAGCAGGAGCTGATGAGAGTGGATTATCTATAGCTGACATGTTTGGTAGTACCGAAGCTAGTAAAGCAGCACAAACTCTGCTAGCCAATACAGATAAGTTTACCAATGACTTAGGTGTTATGCAAAATTCTGTTGGTGTAACTGACGAAGCCTTTAAAAAGATGGATACCACTGGACATGGATTTAAAGAATCTTTAAATAAGATTGGAAATGCTGCCATAAAATTAGGAGATGTACTTGCCCCAGTTATTAATTTTGTAGCAGGGTTTTTTAGTGGTCTCGCTGATATTTTAAGTAATATGGGAACTATACCAATGGTGGCACTAATATTAAACGGTGGTTTAGTATTAGTGATAGTTGGTATAGCAATGGCAATTATTAAAGTTATTGATACTATAAGGATGATAAAAGAGGCGTTTGAAATTTTAAAAACTGTAGGACTAGCAGTTAAGGCTTTTGCACTAGCTAACCCAATAGGTTTAGTAATAATAGCTATAGTAGCTGTTGTAGCCATATTAGTAACTTTATATAATAAGTGCGAATGGTTTAGGAATGGTGTAAATGGAATAATAACTGGTGTTATAGGATTTTTTAAAAATTTTAGTGGTTTTATGACAAATGTATTTACTACAGATTGGACACAATCTTTTGGAGTATTTGGTAATGTAATGAATGGATTTTTTGCTACTGCAAGTGATATATGGGAATCAATAAAACGCGTATTTAGTGGTGTAGTAGATTTTGTAACAGGGGTATTTACTGGAGATTGGAGTAAAGCTTGGAGTGGCATAGTTAATATTTTTGGTGGAATTATGGATGGTCTAGGAGCTGTAATGAAAGCACCTTTGAATTTTGTTATAGCTTTAATAAATATGGCTATAGATGGATTAAATCAGATAAGTTTTACAGCTCCAGACTGGGTACCAGGAGTAGGAGGAAAACATTTTGGTGTAAATCTACCTAAGATAAGATATTTATATAACGGTGGTATTATTAGTAGACCAACCATGATTAGTAGTAACGTAATGGCGGGAGACCAATTTCAAGGTTCAGGAATTCAGACTGAGGTGGTGGCACCTTTAGATCCATTTTACAAAAATATTAAGAACATAGTAAAGGCAGAAAGTGGACAACAACCTGTATATGTAGTTGTAAATGTAGACAATAATATGGATGGAGATGCTATAACAAAAACGCTAACTACTAAGGTGAAAAAAGAAATAACTAGGGAAGTAAATAATTATAAAAAGAGTAAGGGAGGTTTTAGTCTTGCATAGTAAATATTTTATAATTTATAATGGACAAACTAATAATGATATAGGAATAAGTGTTAAAACTAGACCTTCTAAGCCATGTAGTACGATGGAGTATGAAGAGAAAGAAGTAAAGGGA
>DAMAVY010000246.1:0-5366 GCA_032077725.1 Clostridium sp.
TGCTAATTTCTACTGTTCTCATAGTCATACGTATCATTTCTTCAAGGGTTAAGTTATCATTAGTGGTAGATTCTAGTCCTAAAAAATAAAATTGATCTACTTGATCACTATTATATCCGATAAACCTTGCTTGATGTCCATATGCACTTACACCCTTTAATCCATATAATATGGTAGATCTTAAAGATAGAATATCAGGATCAAGACCTTGGTCATACATAATACCTGCCTTTATTGAATCCCTTAGCATATCTTCTTTTGTATCGCTTAAATTATATGTAGCAGCATCTGGATATTGTCCTATAGGTGCTTCGTCTCTTAATGTTTCCTTTATCCTCTGTGACTCCTTTAATAATCTTACATGGACTTCAGCATCAAAATTAACATTGGTTAAAGTTGTAAATAGAACATTCTCTACAAATTTTACAATCTCTTTATCAATAATTTTTCCTTCTTCAATTAGAGGCTTTGCATAGCAAGAAATTCCCTTAAGCTGATAAACTAATAAGTCCTGTAAATTAGCTATTTCAGGTACTTTTCCGCAAACACCACTCTTTGTACAACCTTTTCCTCCAAAGGTTTGTTCACACTGATAGCAAAACATTAAATTTTCTCCCACTCGAATCTCTCCTTTTAATAAGAATATTTTCTTCATGGAATAGTATTTCCTTCAATAATTAAATTATTTACACAACATTATTTGGTTTTTCACATCGCCTTGCTTTCATTAAAAATAAGGAATACTTAATTTTTTCATCTTCTAAAACTTTATCATCATAAAAAAATGTATTTGATTCTATATCCTTAAAGCCAACACTAGCTAAAATTCCTTTTAGTTTCTCTTGATTAAAACCATTATGTCCATGAAAGTCAGGGTATTTTTTATGAAAACTACCATCTTCTTCATCCAAATCTACTATATATAAATAGCCATCCTTATTAAGTAATTGATAAAACTTTTTTATTATTCCTTCAATATCATGAATGTGATGCAATACCATCGAATTATAAATCACATCGAACTTTTCATCTTTTAAAATTTCGCTGGTTATGTCTAGATGTTTTGCAACCATATTCTTTACTTTGTATTTATCAATTTTAGTATTAAGTATATTTATCATCCCTTTTGACGAATCAATAAGTGTAATTTTTTTAAATTTGTCTTGAATATTGAAACTTACAAGTCCAGTCCCACATCCGAATTCCATAGCAGAATAATTTTCATCAACATCAATAAATTTAGCTATTTCATTAGCAATTACTTTAGCCCTGCTTATTCTCTTTTCTGTATCCCAATTCTTAGCATCTTCATCAAAACTCATTTTTAAGCTACCCCCCAAAATATATTCCAAATTTTAATTCTATATACCTTACTTACATTCCACTTATGTTATTATTATATTATTTTATTCATTTTATAAATCGTTACTTTCATAATTAAAAATTACAAATTTCAATATGATATTTTATCTTATTTTTACATTCTTCCACTTTCCTGTTTTAAACCTCATGTATACAAAAAACCATCTTACGAACTGATCACAAAATACTGCCATCCAGGCTCCTGCTAGTCCTAACCCAAGTACATTTACAAATAAATTTGCTAGTACTACCCTAATTAATATTACTCCAATAAAAGTAGCTATTAAAGGCCAAAAGGTATCTCCAGCACCCCTAAGTGCACCCGCTAATATAAGCTGAGATGACTGAAAAGGTTGAACTAATGCTATTATCTTTAATGCCGTCGATGCATTTTTAATGATTTGTGGATCATTTGTATATATCATTACAATCTGCTTTCCAAAACAGAAAAATAGTATAGCCATAAAGCTAGATATCATTGATCCAATTTTTCTTGTTTCCTTTGCATATTCTTCTGCCTTTTCATAATTTTTAGCACCTAAGGTTCTACCAACCAAAGAAGAAGCTGAAATTCCAAATGCTTGACCAGGTTGAAAAGAAAGACTAAGAATATTTAAGGATATTTGGTGAGCTGCATAAATAACTGTTCCAAGTCCTGCAACTATTCTTACAAATAAAAGCACACCCACTCTTAAAACCATTTGTTCTAAGGATGCTGGCACCCCTATCTTTATCAGATTATAAACAATATCTTTATCAAACTTAAAAGGTTTTTTAAGATCAAGTTTTATAATACTTTTTCCTTTT
Source organism: Clostridium sp. (assembly GCA_032077725.1). GTDB lineage: Bacteria > Bacillota > Clostridia > Clostridiales > Clostridiaceae > Clostridium_J. The sequence goes on from DAMAVY010000246.1 coordinate 2,170, forward strand.
ATAACGTACCTAAATAAAAGCACACTTGCAACTACATTTGAAAGAGCAGTGGATATTCCAGCTCCAGTAACACCGAGTTCCGGAAATCCCAAAAGACCGTATATAAGTAATGAGTTACCAATAACATTTAAAAAATTTGCCTTTAGATTTATCTTCATAGGAGTTTTAGTTTCCCCAATTCCTCGTAGTGCTGCGGATATAGACATGTTAAATGATTGGAATATAAATCCTATCATAACAACTTTAAAATAGCCTCTTCCAATAAGTATTGTATCAGCTTCTGCTCCCATAAAATTCATAATAGGATCTGTAAAAATTAATCCTAATGTGGATAATGGAATAGCCAGCATTAAAAGACTTAATAATATTACATGTTTTAGAGTAGTTTCAATTTTTTCAGTACGTTTAGAGCCTAGATATCTTGCAATCATCGCTGTTCCGCCTACATTTAATGCTTGTACAAGAGATAATCCTATAAATAATGGCTGATTTGTCATACCTACAGCCGATACAGAAGCAGCTGCAACAGAATTATTCCCAATCCTTCCAAGCATAACCATATCCACCATTCCAAAAAGTGACCCCATAAGTAACTCCACAAGAACTGGCCATGCAATGTTAATGACGTCAGCTCGTGTGGAGTTTTTTAATTCTACAGATAATTCAGTCTTTTTTTCATCTTTTTTATGCAATGAATCAAACATTTTCATACCTCTTTCTATAATAATTAGGGTGCTAAAAATAATATACTTAATATAATAACCAGAATATGTATTTACTTAAATTTTCGCATTGTTAATAGCTTATGTTTCATTATAATTACACCCTTAACTTGTCCCATTTTGTTTCTATGAATAATTATACTACATTTCTACATGCTATGACAAACCTTCCCAAAAAAACGTCCATTAAGATATTAATATACCTTAATGGACAATTACTTTAATTTATTTTCTTTTGGAATGTTCTGCTTTAAATTCCTTTATATTTTTTCTTAATTCGTGGAGAGCATCATTATATTTTTCTGATTTCAATTTAGGAAAAGCTCTTAGTAGTCTACGTTCTACATACTTTGTTTCAGTTTGAAGAACTCTAAGCTTTTCATGAAGAGAAAACTCTACTTTGCCAATAGAAATATTTTCTTTTAACTCATTCAAGCTTTCCTTTAATTCTTTTAAATACATCAACTTATTATCTATAAAGCTGTCTCTATTTTCACGTAAATTCTCTAATTTCCTTGCAACGTTTTCTTGATAAAATTTCTCCAATATTTGCTCTTTAATCTTATAAATCTCTTCTAGTTTATGATTGAGATTTACAACTGATCGCACAGAAGCAAATATGTCAGCTACGACTAGAAGAAAAATCACAGCTACTGATAAGTACTTTGCTATAAGTGGGATTCTATTTATTATATCTTCTATAGGTGGATGAATAAATTGTGTCAATACAACACATAAAAATCCAAACATTAATGAGTTTTTTAAGCAGACTCTTCCTTTAATGTTAAATTTATAATCAGAATAATCCCACCATCTCATCTTAAAAAGTTTTTCCATTATAAAACTCGTAATATATTCCAATACACTTGTAGAAATAATTCCAATAATAAATACAGCTATTGCATTGTTAATATATGGATTTGATACCATTAATATATATATTGAGCCAAATCCGTAAATTGGGCACATAGGTCCATTTAAAAAGCCTCTTTCTACAAAATGTCCATCAATAATTGTACAATATATAGTTTCTACTACCCACCCAAGCATACTATATATTATCCAATATAAGAACCAAACAGAAAATACCTCTGTCATATTCTATTCACCTTTTTCTCAAAATTATTTAAATACTTTGCAGCTTAAGCTAAAAATCAAAATATTAACAATAATATTACCACAACTTTGTAAATATTTCTAGTACTTGTCCTAATAAACCTTAATTGCTTACCCATTCAAAGCAAAGATAACTAACCACTCTTAATTTTTCTTTTCCCGTTAATTTCAGCTTAAACTAACGTAATTCTACATTCTCTTAAAATATTATTAAATAGCCTTAAATAAGTTTATTTTATGATTATCATACCCCTTTTTACCTGAGTAAATGATTTTCACTTCATGGAGATTGGATCCATATGAATAACTAAATTAACACAAAGCTCACTTGCAATCTTTTCCTCTAGTTCATCGATTTCAGAATGAACTTCTTTGATGTTTGCATCATCTGGGACTTCAACATGTATTGATGCACTTACTTTCCCTGGCCCATAATCATGAATCATTAAATCATGAGTGCCTACTATAAATTTACCTTTAGTAACTTCAGAATTAATAGTGTTTACTAGTTCACAATCTGGTGCAGAACCCAAAAGTAAGTTTATGGAATCCTTTGCTATGCAAAATCCTGTATAAAGAATAATTAATGAAATAACAACACCAACTGCTCCATCAATAGGTAAATCTGTGAAATTTCCAATCACTGTAGAAATAATTACTGCACTTGTTGCTATAACATCATTTAAACTATCAGATGCAGTTGCTTTATTTATACTAGAATTTGTAATTTTTCCAATATACTTGTTGTAAGAATACATCCAAAGCTTAATAAGGATAGAAAAAGTTAATATAAGTATTGCCACTGGATTAAACAGCACTTTTTCTGGCATAATGATTTTTTTTATAGAACCTTTTAGTAGTTGGAACCCAACTGAAAAAATTATAAATGACACAAATAGAGAACCAATATATTCAATTCTACCATGCCCGTGAGGGTGTTCATTATCAGGTGGACGATTGCTAAGTTTGGCACCTACTATAGAAATTAATGATGACCCTAAATCAGTAAGATTATTAAAAGCATCAGAAATTACTGAAATACTATTTATAAATAGTCCAATTGTCAGTTTCAGTGCAAATAAAAACAAATTGCAAATAATACCTAATACTCCAGCTAATATTCCATAAGATTCTCTAACAGAGTTATCCTTTACATTTTTATAATTTTTAATGTTTTTTTTAATAATGAGATTAATCATAATGTATTCTCCATTTCGCTCATATAGTTTGATTATTTGTTAAAAAGTTACCTATATTCCGCTCTTTATTTTTGAAAGATAGCTCTTTAGCACATAATATGAACAAAACAGTTTTCTGTTACCATAAAAGTATAAAAAAAAAACACCTATGGAACAATTT
>DAMAVY010000247.1:0-5364 GCA_032077725.1 Clostridium sp.
ATATTCTTCCATACCAGGTCCCTTCTGCATCCCTTACCATTGGATCTAGTTCCCCTGCCCATGATGGTGTAGTTGGCTCATATATTATTTTACTTGACTTATTTTTTTGATATTTTAAAATTCTGGTAAAGAATATCTTTTAAAACCAAAACTGTGTCTTCGTCATTAAAGCTGAACTCATTTTTAAAAGTATCATACAATTTTGATATCTTCTCAATATAGGTATTTATTCCTTCTATACCTTGATACGAAGCTAAAATAGGATATTTTTTACTCCATGCACTTGTCCAGTCAATTTCATCAACTATCATTTCTATACCAGTAACATCACCACCAATATCTTGCCATTCTTTACAAACGTCAATCCATTCTACATTATTGGAATACTTTTCAAGTTCAACAATGGTAAGCTCAATGGCACTGTTACTACTACCACAAGCAGGGAAAACAGTAGTAAATCTTTTTAAAGAAATATCGAGGTAAACATCAATATTCTCATTTATGCCAAAGGGACAGACTCCACCAACATCATGACCTATTAATAAGTTTACTTGTTCTCTTGAAGGCATTTTTGCTTTTTTATGAAATTGAGTTTTAAACTTAGAATTATCGATTTTAGCGTCACCAGCAGTAACTATCAAAATACATTTTTCATCAAGGATAAAAGATAATGTTTTAGCAATACGTTCAGGTGCACAGTTTAGTGCTTGCGCAGCCAATTCAACAGTTGCTGATGATGATTCAAATTCCAATATTTTTGACTCCATATCCCATTGTGTAAAATATTCTCTTACTTTATCTATTGCCATAATATTTTCTCCTGTTCTAATTTTATATTTTCATAGTTAACTATGATATTTTCCTGAATAATTATGAACTATAATTTTAAATACAGAAGCCCTATTTACCATGCCATCATCAAAAGAAAACTCCTGTTCTGTCTGGTGCTTCATAATCTCAAATAGAGCACTTTTCTTTTCTTTAACATCATTAGCAAAAACAGCCTTACCGTTTCCAATAATACTTTTAAAGGAATATCCATATTTGCAGGGTATATCAGCAGTAATAAGGCTATGTTCACAATCCATCTCAAAACATACATCGTTATTCTCTTTCAATGCGTCAATTTTTCTTCCGTTATTTGCAGTGTGGAAGTAAAGTACCAACTGATTGTTTTCAAAAGTATATCCAAAGTTCATTGGTACAATATACAGACCATCTTTATCCTGCATGGCAATTCTACAAACCTTGCACTTATCAATAATCTGAATTAACTCGCTTATTTCTGTTACTTCTCTGTCTTTTCTTCTCATTTATCTTCTTGCTCCTTTTCTGAAAATTATCTTTATTCTTATTTACAATTATGCCTTATTTATCTGAAAATTGCACCATATGATTTATGTTAATAGAATAAACTGATATTAATGGTTACAATGAAACCTACTATTAGTTATAAATATAGTTTACATTTGAACTGTTTAGCACTATAATTTATCTTATTGTTATCACAATAAACTTCTTATTTGCAATAATTTATTAGAAAGGAGCTCCTATGAAAGAAAAACTTAATGTGTTAGTTTATTTTTCTTATATTCTCAAAACCTATGGTCGTACAATTCAAAAATCCATGAAAGATTCTCCTTTTTCACCAAATGAAATAAATTTATTACTTTTTTTAGCCAATAACAAAGCTGATACGGCAAAAGAATTTGTGAAAGAAACTGGAAGTTCAAAATCTTTAGTGACCCGTTCCGTTGATTCTTTAGTAGAACAAAATTATTTATTTAAGGAACCAGATCAAAATGATCGCCGTTATGTTCATTTGAAACTTACACCAAAAGGTGAAGAAATTGCTTTGGTTCTAAGAACACTGAGAAAAGATTTTATGAAAAGTTTAGTGGAAGACATTTCAGAGGAAGAATTTCTGACTTTACAAAATATCTTAGAAAAAATGAAAATAAGCATTTTATGCGGGAAGGATGAATAAATTGAAGGGAAATAATTCTAGTTTAGGTACTGAAAAAATAGGATCACTGATGTTACGCTTGGCGATTCCAACAATTATCGCCCAAGTAATCAATGTCTTATATAATATTGTAGACCGTATGTATGTAGGTCATATTCCAGAAGTTGGGGCAACCGCTTTAACAGGACTCGGTGTTAGTGCACCATTAATTTTGATTATTTCAGCATTTAGCATGTTTGTAGGTGGCGGTGGTGCTCCTCTTGCAGCAATTGCACTTGGTAAAAATGACAAAGAAAAAGCAGAAAAAATTTTAGGTACTGGAACATTTATACTAACACTTATATCCATTGTCTTAACCATTGCAGTATTTGTTTTTAAAGAACCCTTGCTTTATTTGTTTGGTGCTAGTAATATTACATACCCTTACGCTAATGAATATACTACCATTTATTTATTTGGTACTTTATTCGTCCAATTTGCACTAGGACTGAACTTATTCATCACGTGTCAAGGTCAATCAAAAATAGCTATGTTATCTGTATTAATCGGCGCTATCACAAACATTGTTTTAGATCCTATCTTTATTTTTGGATTCCATATGGGGGTACGTGGTGCAGCTTTAGCTACAGTTTTTTCACAAGCTTTAAGTGCTGCTTTTATAGTTTACTTCCTATGCTCTGAAAAATCAGTTATACGCCTAAAGAAAAAGTATTTAAAATTTGATCTAAGTATTGCTAAGAAAACAGTATCTTTAGGAGTTTCACCATTTATTATGCAAGTTACGGAATCAGCTATATTAATCGTATTTAATAATGGTTTATTGAAATATGGTGGCGATATTTACGTTGGTGCAATGACTATAATGCAGAGTGTAATGCAACTATTAACAATCCCGATTTCAGGGTTTACACAAGGTGTACAACCTATAGTTAGCTTCAATTATGGTGCTGAGAAGTATGAACGAGTGAAAGAAACAATGAAAATTTCTTTAATGATTACTTTTGGAACAACTACCGTTTATTATATTCTTGTACTCCTATTCCCTCAGCTATTTACTGTTATGTTTACTTCTCAAACTGACTTAACTGATTTAGTATCAAAGATACTTCCTCTTTTCATGGGTGGTATGTGGTTGTTCGGTATACAAATGTCTGCTCAAATGTTCTTCGTTGGAACAGGGCAAGCATTAAAATCATTATTCATTGCTCTTTTAAGAAAAGTAATTATTTTAATTCCATTAGCAATAATCTTACCAAAATTCTTTGGTGTAATGGGAATATTCTACTCTGAACCAATTGCAGACCTTATTTCAGCATCTACTTCGGGTTTCTTGCTATTTTTCAGTTTAAGGATTTTTAAAAAGAAAATTTGATACTACAAGGATACCTGTCAACCAATTTACCCTTGTTTTTAACACAATTTCTCATTAATCCAGAATTTTATTCATATCCTTATCTTGATATATGAAAAAACTTTCATACATATCCTTTCTAAATATGCAAACACTATAATTGCTAATTTAAAGCAACTATTTAAAATAGAAAGGAGATTACTTATGAATAAAAATAAAAATAATAAAAATAAAAATAATGAAATGGATAAGAAAGTTGACATGAATACCCGTATCAATTATACACAACTAAATAGTGGTATTGACACATCCAAAGCTATAGCTAATAAATCAAAAGGTAAAAATGAATAAATTAATAATTCTAAAAACACTATAAAAGGAAATGATTTATTTAGTTAAAAAATTTAAAAACTGTACCCTGCAACTATGAACACAACTTTTTTCCATGTTCACATTACAGGGCACAGTTTTATCATTTATTTATCATCTATATTTAAAATACTTAGCTAAATATACTAAAATACAGGTATTAATGAATAAATATTTGCTACAAAAAAGAAACTATTTTGGAATGAAATTTGATTCCATTCTAAAATAGTAACTTCGCCTAAGCTAAAAAATTATAGTGTTACACTTGAGTTGTTCCAAATCCATATAGGATCTGGACCTTCACCATTTTTAGGAATACCTATAATAGTTCCGCATACTAAAAGAAGAATACCTACAGCACATATTTTTTTACACAATTTGCTCATTAACCCATACACCTCCTATTTATACATATAATACCACAAATAGAAACACACTACAATAGATTCTGTATCTTATTTAAATTATTTTTTGCTTTATCATACTCATTTTTTTGTAAAAATAAATCCACCGATTTAACATAATATTTTATCTTTAAATCATTATTATCTGTATTTTCTAGAATACCAATTGCAGATTCCATTAATTCATCTAGCTTTTCTATCATATGATTTTTATAATAGATTTCTTCTAAAAGTTCGTAACCCATAAAAATATACTTATAATCGTTACATTCTTTAGCTCTTTCTATTCCAAGTTCTATTATCATTATAGCTTCTTCATGAAGATTCTTTTTAATATAAATATTTGCCTTTTCAATTAAAGTACGAGCCACTTTCTTCTTGTCTACCTTCATTCTTATTTGTTGAGATAAATTAAAATACTCCAAAGCTCTTGATAGTTCATCTTTCTTGGTATATAAAATACCAAGATTATTATAGATAAGACCTAAAAGTTTATTGCTTTCTTCATCTTGATGCTCTTTAACTAATTCAATCAGATTATTAAGAATTAAAATTGCTTTATCAATTTCTTCCATTCCCTCATAACAGTTAGCTTGTAATATATTAGCTTTTATATAATAAAAAAAGTGTTCTTCATTATTAACTACTGTAATAAAATTATTTATAATTTCAATAGCTTCATCAAACTTTGAAGTGTAACTGTAACATAGAGCTAGATTATAGCTTGCACACAAAGAAATATTTTCTTCTCCAAACACCTTAGCATTATATATAGCATTATTGTAATACACTATAGCTTCTTCATAATCAAGAAGTAAAAATTTACAATAACCTAATCGATTATATACATAGCAAATATCTGAATTTAAGCAATCTCCTCTAATAATATCCATTGAATAGAAAAAATTTTTAAAAGCTTCTAGATATTGATTTTTATTAAAATAAATATCTCCCTTTTTCATAAATACCTTAGATTCTATGGTATTAAGGCTATATGATTTTGCGATGTCCATAACAATTGCTAACTCTTCTAATGATAAATCATTTTCTAGTTCTTTCTCACAATACTTTTTTGCATCCTCTTCTATAGTTCTTGAAAAATAATCATCTTCTAATTCCAGTTCAATTCCTTGTTGCTTCGCTTTTTCCATACATTTTTTTCCGATAATTTTGGATACTTGTAAGGTTATATTTCTTTTGCCATTCTCTAATAAACCTAAATATCCGCTAGTAAAATGAGTATCCTGAAATTCTTGCTGAGTCATTTTTAATTG
>DAMAVY010000248.1:0-5359 GCA_032077725.1 Clostridium sp.
TACCTTATGGTGGTGGAACAGGGGTCTCTTATAAAGATTTAGCAGACTCTTTATTAAAAGTGTCCTGTCAATATAATGTTTATGCAGTAAATCTGCCAGGTCATGACATTGTAAATAAACAAGATAAATTGTTGAATGTTTACGAAACTGCAAAAATATGTGTTGAGGAAATAAAGAAGCAAGTTAAAGGTTCGATAATACTTTATGGACACTGTGTTGGATCTGCCTTGACAATTGAAATAGCTCATTTACTTGAAAAGGATGGTATTGTAATTGATTCAATATTCTTGGGAGGATCACTTCCACCTAAGATTAGAACATTTACAAGTAGATCATTAGTATCAGATCCATGGGGAAATTATTCAGATGAAAGTATAAAAGAAATTCTAAATAACGCAGGTGGATTTCAAGGGGAAATGGAACCAGAGGAGTTAAAATTTATTATGGATTGTTTTAGGCATGATGTTAAAGTATCTATGGAGTATTATTATAAAAATACAAAACAAAACATTTATAGGTTGAATTCGCCAATACATTCTATAGTTGGTGATGTGGATCCATTCACAAGAAATTATAAAAAAAGTTATAAAAAATGGAGCGTTTTCTCAAAATATAAGACAGAAATTCATATAATTAAAAATGGAAATCATTATTTTCTAAATGATAATTCGGATGAACTTGCAAGGATAATTTTAGAAAGGGTACAAAGAAAATAGATCAAGCTTAAATGCATAAAGCATTCCAATAAAAAATTAAATAAAAGTCAACTAAGCTTTAGTGGAAGATTAAACTCCCTCTAAAGCTTAGTTTTATATTTACACCTAAAACTAACAAGAAAATATAATTTATTATGAAAATACAGTTAATTAAGACATTGGGTAATTCAGTGGATTAATATGGTTATATGAATTACAATAGTTATAGCAATTATACACATGTAATATGTGAAAATAATTATTAACGAGGGGGAAAAGAAATGGATTTTGCGAGCATCGTAGCAAATCGAGTCATAATAATGATTATACTTATTGGAATAGGAATTATTATTAGTAAGAAAGGCATATTAACAATAGAGGCAACTAAGGTATATAGTAATTTCTTACTTGTCATTGTAATGCCAGCACTTATTATTAATTCTTACCAAAGAGACATGGTTAAGGAACAATTAATAGGATTAGGATTTTCCTTTCTACTTGCAGTGGTATTTCATATAATATCAATAATAATTTCCAATTTGGTTATCCGTAAAAGAGAGGGTACAAATTATAAGGTAGAGAGAATGGGAGCAGTATATTCTAACTGTGGATTTATGGGGTTTCCAATACTATTTGCCCTAATTGGTGATGTAGGAGTTTTGTACGGGACAGCATTTTTAGCGGTATTTAACATATTTTCTTGGACCCATGGAGTAATAAATTTAAGTGATAAGGAGTCTATTAACATTAAAAAGGCGTTTTTAAATCCAGGAGTTATAGCTGTTATTGTAGGATTATTTTTATTTCTAACTCAAATAAAGCTTGGAGGTATACTTTCAGAAACTATATCCTATGTAGCTGATTTAAATACTCCATTATCTATGATAATTACAGGGGTATTTTTAGCTAATGTAAATATTAAAGATACTTTAAAAGATGTAAATGTTCATAAAGTAGTATTACTTAGAAATATTCTTGTACCTTTAATTATGCTTATTATACTTAAGGTTATTGGATTTGGAAACTGGTTCCAAGGAGCAGATAATGTAGCCCTTGCTCATATTATAGCGTGCGCATGTCCAACAGCTATAGTAACTATTTTATTTCCTGCTCGTATGGGGCTTGATGGGGAACATGGTGCAAAACTAATTGTTTTATCTACTGTAGCATCTATTATAACTATGCCTATTTTCGCATATATTCTAACTATGTAGTAAAAGGTGAAAAAATACTTCGGATTTCATATTTTAAAAGTTTATTATGTAGTAAACTTTTAAAAGGCAATCCGAAGTATTTTTATATATAAATATTTAGAACTAGCTATGTATAATAGCCAGTACTGTATCCTCAGGAGTAAGTAGTGTTACTTCTTCTGGTATAAAAATATCTTTAACAAATAATTTATCATTATAATTCATATTAGAAACGTCAAATTCGATATATTCAGGGATTTTTTCAACATTTCCTTGAAAATCAAGGTGTGGTCTATAGGTTTCTAAAGTTAATCTTCTTGATTCCAATTTATCTTGTCCTATATACTTTATAGGTATTGTCATTTTAATTATTTCATTTCTTTTTACATATTGTAAGTCAAAATGTATGATTTCATGTAGATTGTTTTTTTGAATGTTTTTAACTACACAATTCAATTCTTTGCCATTTAAGTCTATAGGTATAATAGACCCACTATGACTGTTTTTTAACATATTAAGTAATTCTGCTTTTTTCATTTTAGAAGAAATGGGTTCCTCTAAGAATTCACCATAAATTACACAAGGAACTTCTCCCAGTTTTCTCACTTTGTTTAAATTTTCCTTTGGACATCTTTCATATACCTTATATGTTGCATTATTCATAATAAATCCCTCACTTATTTTATTAAATTTGCTTTTGATTTATTAAGTTAAGTATATAAAATTTTAAGTGCAATAAACTATCCATAAAAGGATTTCACCTATATTAATTACATACAGAACTTATAAAAAGTCCACATATGCATCAACCTCCTTCACGTATACTTACCCCATCATAACATATATTTCTATATAAACCAAATTGTGAAACTGAACTGTTTGAGTCAATTAAAGTTATTAAATAATTTTTAGTAAGTGAAGGATTTATAGAATATTATTCAATTTGATTTAATATTTTACCTATGGGGTACACTAAGTTATATTCTAGAGTAATAGTAGACATAGCTTTAATATTTTGAGGAAAATTGAAGAATTGTTATCAATTCTCGTAGATCAGCTATGAATTAGTGGAGGTTTGTATGGATAAATCACTGCTATATAATATAGCAAAACTTGAATATAAGTATTATAAAAATAGAAAGAGTGGTTAAAATGAAAGTATTATTAATGCGTGTCACCTTAAGAGCAAGCTTTGTTCATTCTTTAAAAGAAAAGAGAATGGTTATTAAGAGTTTGATTGGGAGATTAAAGAACAAATTCAACATTTCCGTTAGCGAAGTAGATGAACAAGATATACATCAAACCTTAGTAATAGGGATTGCAGGGGTATGTGGAAGTTCAGCTCAAGTAGATTCTACTATGGAAAATATAATAACTTTCATAGAAAACAACACAGATGCAGAAATAATTAAAATCGAAAATGAAGAGGAAGTTTTCTAAAAAGATAAAGAGGTGTGGAGTATGGCATATATAAATTTTAAAGAAGAGATATCTGTAGCAAAAGATCAACTTAATCATAGAAGAGATAATAATGAAAAGCTGTGCAAGCAAATTAGAAAAGATAAAAACAATATTAGCATTATACCTGATAATAAGTATAGTTTTAGAACCTTTGAGGAAAAAGTGATAAACAACGAAAAAACCCAAAATGAAGAGGATTTCCTAGAGATTGATAATAAGAATTTTATATGTAGCAAATTCATAAATTGTAAGTTTTATAATATGTGTTTTATAAATTGTACATTTATAGGGTGCAAATTCATAGATTGTGACTTTGGTGGTGGTGGAGTGATTTTTGAAAATTGCACATTTGTTTTAGAAGAGATTAAAAATGTACCATCTTTAAATAAGAGGGATAATTTGTCTTGTAGTTTTGAGGGGTGTAAAATATATTGTAAATTTCTAAGTAGTAATATTACTTATCTCATATTTGATAAGTGTTACTTAAAAGACACATCATTTGAGCTAACAGATATGTCTAGTACAATAATAATAAATTCAGAGATGAATAAAGTAAAGATATCAGATTCCGACTTGTCTGGGATTAAGATAGTTAATACATATATACAAGATTTAGAGTTTAATGATAAGTTGAAAAGCAAATTAGATGAAAAAAGTTTTATTGATAAGATAGTACCAAGGGAGAAAACTAAGGCTGAGTATGAAGGTTTATATATGGTATATGAGACTATAGCTGATAAGTTTAACGAGAATAACTTAAAGAATAACTTTGGTGAGTTTTATTATATATGTAGAACTATGCAAAGAAAAAGTTTAAAAAAACCATTACCTAAGATTAACTCCTATATTTACTTTGTTACCTGTGGTTATGGAGAAAGAATAGTATATCCACTAATAATTTCTTTAATTCTTATTTTAATTTTTGCAGTTTTGTATCTTGCTATTGGGCTGGATATGGAAGGAGAGGTAATTAGCTATATTTGGAGCATAGGACTACCTAAAACTTTTGGAGAATTTATAAGCCAGTTTAATTGGTCATTAAACTTAAGTGTGGAAGTATTTACTGGTTTAGGTGCAGACAATGCAACTCCTATTCCTATATCTTATATGCTTAGCAATTTAGAGATGATTTTAGGTGTAATTATGATGGGAATTGGAATAGGAACTTTAACAAGAAAACTTATTAGGTAAAAGTTGAAATGGTTAATAATCAATTTAGATGTACAGCAAATAGTAAAAAATTTTGCTGTACATTTTTCTATTTGTTTTTAGATATACTAAATAAAATATTAAAAAAATGAAATTGAATAAATGAAACTTTAATATATTTTTAATTGTAAGTAACAAAAATGTATATTTAAACATAAAGAACATATAAAAGTATTGTAAAGAAAATATTGTAAGTTTACAATATGTGGTAAGGAGTTTAGAAAACTATATCCTTTTATTAAAAATATAGTTGGGGGGAATGAGTATGAAAATGAAAAAAAGGTTAACGGCATTTATGATGTCATTAATACTTCTTGTAACCTTAGTTATGCCTTCAAATTCAATTAAGGTATTTGCAGAAGATAATGACGAAGTAAATGCAGTTACACAAGGGGTTAATGCTGATGGTAAGACTACTACTATTCAAGTATTATCTACCACTGACTTGCATGGAAAATTCAAAAATTATGATTATCCAACAGATTCTTTAGCAGCAGGGGGATTAAACCAAGTATCAGAAGTAGTTAAGGCTGCAAAAATTGCAAATCCGAACACTTTAGTTGTTGATAATGGGGATGCAGTGCAAGGAAACTACAATCATCTATTTACAACTAATGAGTATGCAAGTGTTAATCCAATGGGACTTGCATTTAAGACAATTGGATATGATGCAGTAAGTTTAGGAAACCATGAATTCAACTTTGGAATGGATTATTTAAATAAGTACGTAAGTCAAGTTGAAGGTACCAATACCTCTGTAATCTGCGCGAACCTTTACAAAGGTGAAAACAGAGTATTTAG
>DAMAVY010000249.1:0-5354 GCA_032077725.1 Clostridium sp.
AATTTTTTTATAGCTTTAGTATACCCTATTATTAATTACTATATAAATTATATTTAAGGAGTTTTTCACTATGATAAATAAAATTGGATATGCTTGTATTAATACTTCTTTAAAAGACAATTTTAAGGATTGCAGAATTAATTCTGTTTATAAACAAGGGGTTTCCTACTTGAAAAATATAATACTTCACAACTTATCCCTCACTAGAGATACCTTGCTATGGAATGTGAATAATAATATTTTTATGTATAGATCAACTTCTAAAATGATTCCCTTTGCAACTCATAGGGATATCTTAAAAGAATTTTCCTTTAGATGGTATGAAGACGAAGATATCTTAGAATCCTTAAGTCAGATAAAAACTATAGTTACTGAAAATCATATCAGGCTTTCCATGCACCCTGATCAATTCACTGTATTAAATAGTCCAAGAAAAGATGTTGTAGGAAATTCTATTAGTAATCTTGTTTATCATAAGGAGCTTTTAGAAAAGATGGGTGGTACAGACTTAATCATTCATACCGGTGGAGTATACGGAGATAAACCTTCAGCTATAGAAAGGTTCATTGACACCTATAATTCTCTTTCTAAAGATATAGTCAAATACTTAAGACTAGAAAATGACGATGTTTCTTATTCTTTAAAGGATGTAATTAATATTTCAAAATCATGTGGAATACCAATAGTCCTAGATATTCATCACCACAATTGTAAAAATGATGGATGCTTTAATATAAAGCCTTTTATCGCTGATATAGAAAAGAGTTGGAATGGTACTACCCTAATTCCAAAGTGTCATATTAGCACTGGTATTAATGGATATAAAGATAAACGTCATGCAGACTTCGTATCTCCTGGAGATTTCTTTGCCTTTTGCGATATCACCTCTGATATTACTGTAGATTTAATGGTAGAAGCTAAAATGAAAGAGCTGGCAGTTTTAAAATTAAAAAGTCTCATTGAGTGAAACTATTTAGGTAAAATATTAGCAAAACTTACACTATAGCAGTAAAAGTAGCAGCAATTTGTATTGCTGCTACTTTTGTAATTTATATTCTTGAATTATAATAAGTATGGGACAAGTATATCCCAAGCTAATGACTAAATTTGATAAACCCAAGAAAGGATACAATTATGGAAAATTTAATCTTATCAGTTAATGTAGTTCTGCCATTGTTCCTTACAATGGCCCTAGGATATCTTTTAAAAAGAATAGGAATGTTTGATGACAACACCCTAAAAGTTATGAATAGTGTAACTTTTAAAGCATTTTTGCCGCTTTTACTTTTTTATAACATATACAAAACAACTTTACAGGGTGCATTAAATCTTAAATTAATGGCCTTTGCCTTTATTAGTGTCATAATAATATTTGTACTGCTTTGTTTTATTATTCCTTCAATTGAAAAAGATAACAAAAAACGTGGTGTTTTAATTCAAGGAATATTCCGAAGTAATTTCGTAATATTTGGCATCCCTGTTGCAGCTTCACTCTTTGGAGAAAACAAAATCGGAGTTGTAGCAATATTAATAGCTATAGTTGTTCCACTTTTTAATATGTTAGCAGTAATATCCTTAGAGATGTTTAGAGGCGAAAAGTTAGATATTAAGAATACACTAAAAGGAATTATTACAAACCCTCTTATTATTGCATCAATAATTGGTTTGTCTTTCCTTTTTTTAGGAATTAGACTACCTATTGCTATAGAAAAATCAGTAATCGACATTTCAAAAATAGCCACTCCACTTTCTCTTATTCTACTGGGAGCATCCTTTGCATTCAAAGACGTTAAAACTCATTTAAAGCAGATGATAATTGGAGTAACTAGCAAACTTATCATCGTTCCTAGTATATTCATGCCAATAAGTATTGCACTAGGTTTTAGAAATGTAGAACTTATAGCCCTGTTACTAATATTTGCATCCCCTACCGCTATTTCATCCTTCACTATGGCGGAGAAAATGGATGGTGATAGTGAGTTAGCTGCTCAAATAATAGTATTTACCTCAGCCTTCTGCATACTTACTGTATTCCTTTGGATATTTGTTTTGAAACAATTTAAATTAATCTAATATATCTTTTACTATAAATAAAAGAACTATAACTTCCATGTGTACATAATTTAATCAACATGACAAAAGGGCTGTATTTACCATAAATACAGCCCTTTTATACTTAGAGTTCGTATATTTCTCCATACTTTTTATTTAAGTATTCTAAGAAATACTTAGGATTTAACTCTTCTCCAGTTACTTTTACAATGAGCTCTGAAGGAGTGTATAGAGCACCAAATTTATAAATATTATCTGTTAACCATTCTTTTATAACTTGGAAATTACCATTTCTAACTTCCTCATCATAGGTCTTAATCTCTTGTTTCATCTTATTTAAGAACTGGGCTCCATATAAATTACCAAGAGCATAACTTGGGAAATATCCTATAAGTCCTGAACCCCAGTGAGTATCTTGAAGTACTCCTTCTGAATCATTTTTAGGTTCTACTCCTAAATATTCCTTATATTTTTCATTCCAAAGCTTAGGTAACTCATCAACAGTTATTTCATTATTGAGTAAAGCTTTTTCAAGCTCATATCTAATTATAATGTGAATGCTATATGTTAATTCATCAGCGTCAGTTCTAATCAGTGAAGGCTGAACCTTATTTATTCCTTTATAGAACTCCTCTATAGAAACACCTTCAAATTGTGAAAATCTTTTTTGAACCTCTGGATAGAAATAAGTCCAGAACTCTTTACTTCTACCTAATATATTTTCATAGTATCTAGATTGTGATTCGTGGATACCCATAGACGCTCCACCTGACACTCCAGTATACTCTAGTTCATCAGCAGAATTTTGTTCATAAATACCATGTCCACCTTCGTGAATATTGCTAAAAAACGCACTTGTAAAATCATTTTCATCATAATTTGTTGTTATTCTAACATCCTTATTTCCAAAGTTTGTTGTAAATGGATGCACTGTAGTATCTAATCTTCCAGCCTGAAAATCATAGCCTAATTTTTCTAATACAAACTTTCCAAATTCATCTTGATCTTTAGTAGGAAAATGTTTCTTAAAGAAGGAATCATCCACTTTAACCTTAGAAGCTTTTATTTTTTCTAAAAGTTCCACTATTCCATCTCTAAGCTCTTTAAATACTTTATCTGTTCTTTCTACAGTTAGACCTCTTTCATAATCATCTAGACATTTATTATATATGTTTCCTTCATACCCTATATATCCTGCAAACTCTTTAGTGAACTCTATTATCTTTCCTAAATATACTTTAAAACCCTCATAATCATTATTTTTCTTTGCATCTTTCCAAAATGCTTCAGAGGTTTGACATAACATCTGATATTCTTTGTTTCTATCAGCTGGGATTTTTACAAATTCATCATAAGTTCTTTTTGTATTTTCAATTATTTTTTTATCATTAAATGATAACTTGTCCATCTTATCTGAAAAATAATCCATCCATTCTCCTACTTTAGGCAGTGTCATAAGTCTTATTATCTCAGAATACAAGTATCCTATAACTTCAATTCTCCCTTCTATAGCTTTAGGTGGAATTCCAGTCTGCATATCCCAGCTTATTAAACTTTCAGCTTGGACCAAATAAGTTATTGTTTTAATATGTTCTTTAATTTCATTCAATTTTACATTTATACTTTCCAAAACGTTCATCTCCTTACATATCATTTCATATATTACATATTTTTATTATAGCTTTTAAAACACAATATTTCCACACTTTTTTTAAATATAATTATAAAATTATAATGAATATTGATTTATGTTTATTTATTTTTAAGTTAAAGTTAATTAATTTAAATTTATATTTTTATTATTTAAAATAAAATCATAAATTTGACACAAATCTGCCATATTCGAGTTCTATTATATGACTATAGCAAGGAATCAAGTATTTCATGAGTAATCCACCAATTACAAATGAAATATCCAAGCAAATAATAAAACCCCAAACCCCATAAAAATTAATTTTTCATAGATAGTCCCCCGATTATAAGTGAATATAGTTAATGAAGAAAACCGTGTACTATTAAGTACACGGTTTTCTTCATTACATGGTTTTTCTTTAGATGCATATATAAATTATCATCTAAATTAATCATTATTCATTATGTGATTCATGTTAAGTCTAAATTTTAATGATGGGTACATCCATCATGATTGCAAGTATGATCCATAGAAAATTCTAATAGATCTCCGCTGTTTAACTTATCTATGTTTACTGCAATAGTACCTTCAGCAGCTCTATATACTTTTATCCCAAGAGAATTTAACTTAACTATAGCTCCTTGACCTATTCCGCCTACCACTACAGCATCAACTACTTCTCCAGATAGTGCCTTCATTGGTTGACACTTACCATGTTCATGACCCAAATCTCCATTATCTAAAGTTTTAACTTCATTTTTTTCTAAATCGCATACAACGAACATTGGTGCTGTACCAAAATGTCCATAGGGAATACTTTCCATACCCTCATTAGATTTTACTGGAAAACAAACTTTCATTACTATTCCTCCTTCAACCTATTTTTACAACAATTTTTTAATGATTTACAGTGTTCACTGCATTGCAAATCATTAAAATTATCCACCTTTAACTTAAACTTATTATCTACCCCGCATATATCATCATTTGTAAGTACTTTAATAAAGTCTATGGCTTCTGATAAAACCTTCTTATTTAAATCGTAGATAACATGATATCCTTTTTTATAACCTACAATTAAATCCACGTCCTTAAGAATTTTAATATGCTGTGATACTGCCGCTTCAGATATTTCCAAATGTCTAGCTATACCCTTTGCACATATTTTTTTCTTAGATAATAGTATTAATATTTTTATTCTTGTTTCATCTCCAAAGGCTTTAAATACTTTTATGATATCTATCATATATCCATATACGCTCCTTTTGTTTTATGCAATCCAATTAAGTATCGGCTTAATTAAATTATAATACTCTTAATTAAAAATTACAACATTTTAGCTGAAATATTTATTATTTATAATATACTCATAAATTTGACACATATCTGCCATATAATTAGGCTAATATATAAATATAGCAAGGAAGCTAATATTTCATAAATAATCCCCCGATTGTAATTGAAATATATAATTAGAAGTAAATCCCAAACAATTAATTATTCATAGATAATCCCCCAATTATATTTGAATAATTAATGTAAAAACCGTGTAACATTAAGTTACACGGTTTTTACATTATAACGACTTACAATATTTATCCATAGCATCAGCCACTTTCTTAGCATTAGCAACAGCTTCTACAACAGTTCTAGCCCCAGTAACAACATC
>DAMAVY010000250.1:0-5347 GCA_032077725.1 Clostridium sp.
TATGATGGCTCAAGCTACAGAAGATACAATAGATGAATTACAAAATTTGAGTAGTGAAAAGCAACGTTTTATTGACAGTTTAACACATGAGTTAAAAACTCCTTTAACCTCAATAATTGGCTATTCAGATTTGTTAATGAAGGGAAATATTAATGAAGATATTAGACTCATAGGTTTGAATTATATAAACTCGGAATCTAAAAGATTAGAAAAGCTTTCAACTACTCTTTTAAAACTTATACTAATTAAGCGTGAAAACTTAACTTCTGAAAATTTATCTATAAAAGATTGCGTAATGAATGCATATGTTAGCCAAAGCTTTATAATAGAAAATAAAAACTTGAAAATAAAAATTGATATACAAGATACTGAAATAATTGGAGATAAGCAACTTATTATAGTTCTTTTTATAAACATTTTAGATAATGCGATTAAGGCTTCTAATAATAATGGAGTTATCGAAATAAAGGGTGACTTACTTAACAATTCTTCAACATATCAACTAGCTTTTAAAGATTATGGTATTGGTATACCTAAAGAGGATTTAAATAAGATTAAGGAACCTTTTTACATGGTTGATAAAGCTAGAGATAGATCTAAACAAGGTATTGGGTTAGGATTAGCTTTATGCGATGAAATATGTAAAGTTCATAATATAAGTCTAAATATTGATAGTGAACCTAACAATGGCACTACGATACTTATTAGTTTTTGTAAGGAGAATGATATATCATGAAAAAATTGTTTAAAATATCTCCTTTATTACTCATAATTATTACTCTTTTGACAGGATGTACTAGTAGTTTTCACTCATATGAGGATAAATTATATTCTGAAAGAGTACTATTAGTTGATCAAACTTCCCCTACTCAAACAAGTAATGTACTCACCAGAGAAAATGCAATAAAAAAAGCACTCGAAATATTTAACAAAGGCTTTAATACTAATATAGATAGAACACAGTTTTCAGAAAATGTAAGACTTCTCAAAACCGATAGTTCACCAATTTTTCAATGGTTAATAATGTGGAATAAAAAAGATGGAAAAAACTATTATAATTGTACTTTAAATTCGGCTACGGGAGATCTAGTTGAACTAGAAGCATCTGATGCCTCCATTTTTAATAATGTAAAAACAACTCCAATATCATCTGAGGACGTTAAAAACATACTAGAGCCTTTGTTTAAACAATTGAATCTTGATGTTAATGATTATAGCATTGAACCAATATCAAGTGATATATATAATTTAGGCTTTTATGAAGCTGTTTATTTTACTATAAATAAGTTTGAAAGCAGTGAAATAGAGTATTATGTAACTATCAACGCAGCTAATGAGTATATAAGATTAGATAAAAAATTACAATAAATTGAACAGGAGAAAAACAGCTATGAAAAGAATTCTGGTAGTGGACGATGATAATGCTATATGTGATTTAATCTCAATAAATCTGGAGATTGTAGGTTATAAAGTATTTAAGGCTTTGGATGGCTCCTTAGGGAAAAAGATTATTGAGGAAGAAGAGCTTGATCTCATTCTCCTTGACGTAATGCTCCCTAAAATTGACGGTTTTACTCTAATATCTCAAATTAGAGATAAAAACATTCCAATAATATTTGTTACTGCAAAAGAATCTGTACTGGATAGAGTCAAGGGATTAAGACTTGGAGCAGACGATTATATAGTAAAGCCTTTTGAAATAATCGAGCTTTTAGCTCGAATTGAGGTTGTTTTAAGAAGATATGATGTAGGACCCAAAAGGATTACTTTTAATAATATTGAAGTATTTAGTGATCAAAGAATAGTGAAGTTAGATAGAAAAGTAGTTGAGTTAACTTATAAAGAATTTGACCTTTTAATGCTATTCCTACAAAATAAAAATATCGCCCTATCCAGGGAGCAAATTCTCCAAAATGTATGGGACTTTGAATATGCCGGAGAAACTAGAACAGTAGATATTCATGTTCAAAGAATCAGAGATAAACTCAACTTAAAAGATAATATAAAAACAGTTTATAAAGTTGGCTACAGACTTGAAGACTAAAAGATTAACAAATGTAGGGAACTCTGAAATGAGTTCCCTACATATTATGCTCATCATAAAAGTATTAATTCAATTTACTCAAAAAATTTTAGTATACTGCCGTCAATTGTAATGACTTCACAGGTTTTTCCCCCCCATGGCTCGGTAATAATCTCTGTTATCTGATTCCATCCATTACTCTTCACAAATTCATATAATTGTTCAATACCTTGCACAAGCATGAATCCCACCATCTTTACAAGCGCTTCCCCCTTAAACATATGAATTCCTGTAAAAGGTGCAATATGCAATACTTCTATTTCTATAGGTATATTACTTACACAACCATAAGTACCATTACCATTTTCATCTTTTGCGTCGATTTGTCCATACCACCCAAGTACTTCTTTAAACCATTGTAATGTTTTGTCCATATTCTGCGTGTAATAAACTGCTCCCGTTTCCTTTACTACGTAGCCTCTTTCACTAAAATCACTCATCATTACTTTTCCCCCTGATAAATTAGATTTTACGGATATACGTGAAAATGCATTCAGACTGATTTTATTTTTTCTTGCTATTGATGGAGTTACTCCATGGAATCTGTAAAATGCTCTTGTAAAGCTTTCATTAGTTTCATAACCATATTTTATCGCAATGTCCAGAATACAGATATTATCACTGAAAAGTTCATACCCTGCTAATGTCAATCTACGATTTCTGATATATTCCCCAACGGTGCAATCACACAATATTGTAAACATCCTTTGAAAATTAAAACTTGATGTGTATATCTTCGCAGCTAAAATATCAGCACTGAGGTCTGTTTCAATATTATCTTCAATATAGTCAATTGTTTTTTGTATATTTGTTATCCAGTCCACATTCTCACCTCCCTACAATCCATATCATACCAAAGAACAATTAATCATTCTTGATATTTTCTGCACAAATTTGTTCATATTCTAACATCTTCTAGAGAAAATGATCATTAGGTTACTTATGGAGAACTACATGTTTCATAAGTATCAGACATGGATTCTCTTTTCCCCACAAATCAGTAAGTACTTCAATTTTTTCAAAACCCACTGCCATGTAAAACTCTCTTGTTTTTCTATAGAAAATATCTGGATGTGAATCTGCCAGTGTTTTTACTTGTAAAAATTCTATTTTTTCTTTCAAGCACCATTGGCAAGCTTTTTCTATCAATTTGCTTCCTATTCCTTTTCGATGATATTCCTTATGAATACCCATTACATTTATTTCAGCAGAATTCTTAAAATGTCTTTGAATTGCTATAAATCCACATGGAATAGAGTCATAATATGCTACAAAAAAGACCATGTCTGCACTATCTTTTACATATGATTCCGTTGACTCTGGTATACCAAACCATTCAGGTAAATCATATAAAATATCTCGTGATATTTCTTGCTTCATTTTTCTATCATTTATTTGTTTTATTAATATCATTTTTCACCTCATATTGTATTTTAATTTTTTTTAAAATTGCCATTCTGTTTTATCAATTTTTCAGTGTATCATTTTAAATAAATGTTTCTATATAATTTTTTACACAAAAAAGTTACCTATCTCGGTTTAGCAAGTTAGGTAACTTTATTCTTATACATTTTTTGTGTACACAATTTTCTTTATACTGTCAACTGAAAGAAAAAACTCGTCTGCAAGATTATTAATTTTATATCCATCAGCAAACATATTACGTATTTTTTCATTTCTACGTTGTATATTGCTTCTGCTACCTGAGTTTTCACCCCATCTTTTTCTTTTATCTAATTCAGATGGTATATAAACATATTGACCTTGTATATATTTTTGAAGTTCTCTAACCAAATTTTCTGGTAAAATTGTTTCTGCTTTTACATATTTCATAAAGCTCAGCTCCTTAAATTCATTTTTAAAATTTAAGAGACAAAGCCTGTATATGTTTTTTATAGGCGACTAAATTTTTTCTCTCTATGCAAATCGTCACCGTATGTCATAATTACAGACTTTGCATAGAGCATTTTGTTTACTGCACGTTTTCTCCCAATAAATATCATGTTCTCACCCCTTTGAGTATAGCTTTAAAAATATAATCCAATATTTAATCTTGATAATTGTATTATCCTACATGTTTAGTTCCACAAATGATAATAATGTTATTCTACATTTAAAATTAAATTATTTGATTCTTTTTTAATGCTACTTTATTCAAGTATAGTTAAATTATATCATAATTTCCTTTACTATTGAACAATTATATGAAAAATTATCAGTTTTTTTTAAATATTCATTAAATTTCTAATTTGATGAACTTGCAGCTGCGGACGTAGCAGCCATTGTTGCTGCAATTGTTGCCATTTGTTGAGCAATAATAATATTAGCAACATTAGTTGATACAGTTCCTTCTAGTAGATTATTTTTCATATCACCAATATATTGAAGTGCTACAAAATTTGCAGAAAACATAGCACGTTGAACTTTACCAATAGAAAATACTCCAAAACCCTTTTTCTCTTTTAAGTATTCTGCACCACTAGCTAATTCTTCTGCTATTAGGTTCATATCGCTAGAAGTCATGGCGAGGACTCCTAGTGTTGACATAGTTCCGTTATAGTGAAGTTTATACTTTTTCTCTTTCAAATATTTGTAGAGTTCTAAAACCCTGTCACATAATTTATCATCATTCTGGTCTGCAAGAAGCAATACAAGAGCCAATGCTTGCATGTCATTCCCACCGCCAAGGGTTGGTTTTAACCTTTCTTCTATGGTTACAATACGGCAAATAGCTGAGTCCATGTCAATATCTGTCATAGCAAGCATTGCTGTATAAATATAGTCGTCAGTGCTTGTTAAAAATGGATGCATTTTATGTAAGCCATCATAAAATTCTTTCATTCGATTAACTATGTTATCATATTCAGAGTCCGTCTTCATTTTAGCAACCTGCATTGCAGCGATAGTCAGGTAATCTGAACCATGAAATTTGTGTTGTCTCATTTTATCATAAATTACTCGAGTTCTCGCAAATAGGCTTTCTGGATTTGAACTTAAAGAAAGCATTGTTGCTATAATTGGAAGAGTAGTTCCTTTAAAACAAGAAAAAAATGATGTATTCTTTTTAATATACCCTTTCATTTCTATTATGCGATTTGAATCTAGTATCCTATTCTCATTTGTATATAGCATTGCACACAACATATGTGTCAATTTATAATCCCACTTCATTACTTTTCCCAATTGAATTGTATAATCTGCAAATATATCTAATTTGTTTTCAATTCTTGTATTCATTATTTTCTCCTTTAGGTCTATTTATTT
>DAMAVY010000251.1:0-5343 GCA_032077725.1 Clostridium sp.
ATCAGATAAGTAATAACTTAATGAATGGAGTGGTTTTATGGCTAATGAACTTAAGGATGAACTAGAAAAACAACTTGAATTTGCAGTTGAGGAAGAAAGATTAAAGAATGTAATTGAAGTTATAAGCAGTGAAATTTATAAATGTATTGATAAAAGAAAATTTATAACCAATGCAATACTAGATTATAGAAAAAACGCTTTAGAAGAATTTAAAGATGATGAAGATAAGATAATTGAGTATTTTGACCATGAAAATTATATTAAGGAAGAAAGTTTTAGAAGTACAGATAAAAAGTTAAAAGAGTTAACCATACTTAAAACTTCCCCATATTTTGGAAAGGTAACATTTAGAGAAGATGATTATGGTATAGAAGATATTTATATTGGTAGATTTGGTGTGACTCTGGAGGAAACCTTTGAATCACTCATAGTGGATTGGAGAGCGCCTATTTCTGCTCTTTTTTATAACGGTTCAGGTGGAGAAGGCAAATACATTTCACCAGATGGAGAAATAACAACATCTATTTTAGCAAGAATGCAGTATATCATTAAAAAAGGAAAACTTGAAGGATTATTTAACTCCCAGGTGGACATTAAGGATGAAATACTTCAAATGGTATTAAGTAAGAATTCTTCGGATAAACTTAAGGATATTGTTATGACTATTCAAAAGGAACAGGACAATATTATTAGGCAAGATAAAAATAAAATTATTGTAGTAGATGGTGTAGCAGGTAGTGGGAAGACCACAATTGCACTACACAGAGTTGCCTATTTAATTTATAACAATAGGGAACTTTTGGAAAATAAGGTTTTGATTTTAGGCCCTAATAGAATTTTTATTGATTATATTTCTAATGTGCTCCCAACATTAGGTGAAACAGGCGTATTTCAAACTACTTTTTTAGATTTAGCTTTGGAGCATGTAAATGTGGATGATGTTATTGAAGTTAAAGAAGTTATGGAGAAAATACTTAGTGGAGATATAAATTTTGAAAAAGAAATCCTTTATAAAAGGTCTTTACAATTTAAAGATGATTTAGATAAATTAGTTGAGAAATTAGAGGAAGAAAGCTGTAATTGTAGTGAGGTTATCTTTAATGACAAAATAATCGTAACTAAGGAATCAATTATAAAAATGTTTACTGAAGAGCTTACTTCATTGCCGTTATTTAGAAGAAGCAAAAAAATTAAAAGAATTTTATTTGCAAAAATTAATGATGCAAGAGATGAAGCCTTTAGGAATATTCAGAAGGAATGTCAAGAAGAAAAGGATTCCTATGAACCTGACAAATTAATCTTTCACATAAACGATATTGATTTTAAGAGAAAATTAAAAATCAGGGAGTTAGTGAGCCATGTAATAGAAGTAAGAAAAACACTTAGCTATTTGGATGAAAATAATATAGAAAATATATATGAAGAATTTAATGGTAGCAGTGAATATACAGAAGAAGATATAATAGGAATTTTATATCTGAAAGTTAAACTTCAAGGATTAAAACTTAAGAGAGAAGTCAAACACTTAGTTGTAGATGAAGCTCAGGATTACTCACCTCTTCAATTTATTGTACTAAAAGAGTTAGTTAATACAAAATCTATGACAATAGTTGGAGATAGTAATCAGCAACTAATTGTAAGTGGTGGTTCTTCATTAGATTCCATAAGTGATATTTTCCCTTGTGATTTAATAGAAGTTTTCAAGTTAAATAAAAGCTATCGTTCAACTAAAGAAATAATGGAATATAGTAATAGATATATTGATAATGTTTCAATTGTACCTATGGTTAGAACTGGAGCACCAGTTGAAAAGCTAGAAGCTTCAAGTGAAATAGAGCTTAAAGGTAGAATAGTGGAAGCAGTGAACAAGTTAAAAGAAAATAACCTAGATAATATAGCAGTTATTACAAAGACACTTACTTCAGCTGAAGAAATTTGGGGATTAATAAATGATGAAGTCCCTTCAAAAATTATAGAAAAAGATAATCTTCATATTGCTGAAGGGGTTATGGTAATGCCTAGTTATTATGCTAAGGGATTAGAATTTGATGGGGCTATTGTAATAGAAGATTTTAAGGGAGAAAATTATGTAGATAATCTAATGTATATAATGTGTACTAGAGCTCTTCATAATCTTGTAGTTATTAAGAAATTCCACGTTTAAACAAGGGTATCTATGTCCAATTATAACAATAAGTGAAAATCTTTATGAAGCATATAAAAAATCCCAGTTCCACCTTCAAGGTGAAACTGGGATTTTCTATATAGCACTTTCCCCCGAATGAGAGGGAATGATTGAATGGCTTGCCATGACAAAATTATTTATTTGCTAAAAAATCATTTTCATAACTGTTAATTTTCTCTAATACTTCTTCATAGATTACATCAGCTTTTTCAAAGTCCATACTAGGAACATAGTAGCTTTCTAGATCATCGTGTAGGTCTTTAGCGGCTTTTATACAGTCAAGGCCTTTCTGTAAAAGAATATAGAATAGAGCGGAAACTTCATTAATAGAATTTTGTTTTTCTTCTATATAATCTTCATTTAAAAGGCTATCCATGTTGTATTCTTCACCTTTAAAATCCATTTTGTTTATCTCGTTTGAAGTAACAATAGCAACTTTTAACTCTGGGATAATTACATGCTCTATTTTTTCAGGGTTTAGTGGAGTGTGTAGAATTTCAACATCTAAACCACGCCTTACAGCTTCTTCTGAAATATAATCAAGGACACGGGTTTTGCCAGTGCCAGGAGCACCTTTGAGTACATAGACATAAGTCATATCCTTTATAATATTATCAATATAAGTTATTATTCCACTTGGAGTAAATCCTGTTGCAAATAGATGACGTTTTGATCCTAAGGATGACAAAGTATTAGGTAAAATTATTTCTTTAAGATTTTCTTTTAAAATGTTAAGTTCGTATAAGCTTAAAGCATTGTTATTAAAAGTATACCAATCGTCATATATGCATTTAGCTGCAGCAAAGAAGCGGTAGCCTCTTCTAAAAGAGTCTCCAATTTCTTTATTAACTGCTAAAATATTTGGTTTTGTTCTCTTAAAATTCTCTTCCCTTAGACATACACCCATATTTACTATATCATCTACAGCTCCTGGATTTATAGGGTCTATCATATGAGGAGCTGTACCATCAAGAAGAGCCACCTTTAAGTCTTTAATAAGAATTCCATCAAGGGATTCACTATCTGAAGAACAATGAGGAAACTCTACGTCGTAGCCCTTTTCCAGATAGTATTTCCCAACTTTTTTCATAAGAGAAGATTTACCAGTACCAGGACCACCCTTTAAACAAATAATTCTAGTAGCTGCTCGTTGCGAAATTATATTATCAAAATAAGAAAAAAATCCTTTACCTGTATTACCACCTAAGAAATAATGCGTGGATATTCCAATCATAATTAAACCTCCAATATTTTCTACTATATTATATTATTATGAAAACTTAAAAATGTTAATGAATAAAAAGATTTAAATAAAAGATTGATCTACAGTTACAATTGCATTATGGTTTGGAGAGACTTCCTTTATTCCTTCATCTATTTGTTTTCGTAGTTTAGATTCTGAATCCACAGTTAGTATAAAGTCTCTAGTAACAACTACATCAAATAGAAGATTTTGATAATCACCTTCACCTACAACCCTAAAATCGTGGAAGGAATCTACTTCAGGTATATTCTTTAGAACATCCTCAAGCTCTCTCTTAGCACTTAGAATTTCTTCGTCATTGGTGGTTACTGGATCCATGTGAATAAGGAGATATATACCCAGCTTTGTTGAAATTTCTTTTTCAGCCCTATCAATGACTTCATGAGCTGCCACAACAGATATATCAAGAGGTATTTCAGCATGTACAGATGCAATTATTCTTCCTGGTCCATAATTATGCACTAATAAATCATGGGTACCATCTATATGCTCGTAAGAAAGTAATAGTTTATGAATATCTTCTACTAATTCTTCATCAGGGCACATACCAAGCAATGGATTTAGAGTGTCTTTAATTAAATTAAATCCTGCATAAAGAATTACTAAGGAAACAACTAAACCTATATATCCATCGATAGGAAGAGTGGTAAACTTAGACAGTAGTAGAGATAAAACAACAGTAGAAGAGGATATTACATCGCTGATGGAATCTACTGAAGATGCTTTTAGAGCAGAAGAATTTATTTTATTTCCTATTCCTTTATAAAATCTACTAAGCCATACTTTAAAGGAAATAGACACTAGTAGTAAAATAAATGGAACTAGTGAGAACTCTACGGCAACAGGATTTTTAATTCTGCTAAAAGAACTCTTTACAAATTCAATACCTACCATGATTACTAGGAATGCAACTATAAGACCTGAAATATATTCAAGCCTTCCATGTCCAAAAGGATGTTCTTTATCTGCAGGCTTACTTGAAAGTTTAAATCCCAAAATTGTAACTAAGGAGCCTCCAACATCAGAAAGGTTGTTAAAGGCATCCGCAATTACTGCAATACTATTAACTAATAATCCTACTGAAAGCTTAATAGAAAATAAAATTACATTTACTATGATGCCTATAATTCCACCAAGATAACCATAGCTTTCCCTAACTTTTTTATCTTTCACATCATCACTATTTTTAATGAATTTGTTAACTAGAATTTGAGAAATCATTATTACACCTCTATATTTCATTTTATATATCCTTATAGTATAACACTAGGAGGAATATTCAACCATGAAAACTATGAAAATTCATAGGAAATACAGTAAAAGTTTGGTATAATGAAATTATGTTTAGTTTAAGGAGGTTATAAAAATGTCAAAGGAATTAGAATTTGCTGAGGAACTTATTGATTTTTTATATGATAGTCCTACTGCTTTTCATGCGGTAAATAATCTTAAGACGTCTCTTAAAAGTAGTGGCTTTGAAGAGCTAAAGGAAGAAGAAAAGTGGAACTTAGAAAAGGGTGGAAAGTATTATACTACTAAAAATGGTTCTGCATTAATAGCGTTTACTATAGGTAAAGGAAAAGTAGAGGAAAATGGATTCAAAATTATTGGAGCACATACAGACTCACCTACCTTTAGAATTAAGCCAAATAGTGAAATGATAGCTGAAAATAACTACATAAAATTGAATACTGAGGTATATGGTGGACTTATCAGAAGTACATGGATGGATAGACCTCTATCTGTGGCAGGAAGAGTTGTATTAAAGGGGAAAAATCCACTAAGTCCTGTATCAAAACTCTTAAATATTAAAAAGCCAATATTAATAATACCAAGCCTTGCAATTCACATGAATAGGGAAGCCAATACAGGTGGAGAATTAAATCCACAGAAG
>DAMAVY010000252.1:0-5336 GCA_032077725.1 Clostridium sp.
AATGCTACACCTATGGCTACTATGGCCACAATAGATATAAATCTACCTAAGCTTTTTCTTATATCTCTAAAAGTATCTTTGGATAACGCACTTCTCATAATTACCACTCAATCCCTTCTACGGGAGTTGGATTCTCATTAATAGTAATACTATTAATTTTACCGCTCTTAACCTTTATAACCTTATCCCCCATAGAAGTAAGAGCTAGATTATGTGTAATAACCACGATAGTCATTCCCATATTTCTGCACATATCTTGAAGTAACTTTAAAATTGATTTCCCTGTATTATAATCCAGAGCTCCAGTAGGTTCATCACAAAGCAACAATTTAGGATTCTTTGCAAGTGCCCTAGCTATGGCCACACGTTGTTGTTCTCCTCCAGAAAGTTGTGCTGGAAAATTATTTCTTCTATCCTTTAATCCAACAGCCTCCAAGATTTTCTCCTTATCAAGAGGGTCTTTACTAATTTGTGTTGCCAGCTCAATATTCTCTATTGCTGTTAAGTTTTGAACCAAATTATAAAACTGAAACACAAATCCAATATCAAATCTTCTATATGTAATTAATTCTTTATCACTATATGTATCAACCCTATTACCATCTACTTGAATTTCACCTGAAGTTGGCTTATCCATTCCTCCTAGGATGTTTAGAATTGTACTTTTACCAGCTCCACTAGCTCCTGCTATTACAACAAATTCACCCTTGTCAATAGAAAAATTCACCCCATCTAAAGCATTTATTTCTACTTCGCCCATTCTATATGTCTTTTTTACATCAATGAACTCTATATATTTACTCACAATTTTTCCTCCCTAAATCTCTAATAAAACTAGAATCTTAGCAATCTTAATCTCCTAATAAATCCATTATACTAGTAAAATATATTTAATGTTGTGAATATAAAATTAAGATTATAAAAATTAGCCCTTGAAATTAATTATATAAAAAAAGCCGCCACATAATTAATATTAACTATGCAACAACTTTTATATCTTAATCTTTAATCTTTTATCTTTATTCTTTTATCTTTATTCTTTTATCTTTATTCTTCTAACAATTTTTATTTGTAACTTTTCTTGTCCATCTTCCTATTATAGGCATTTCATATTCTTCATAATGATAAGCTTTTACCATAGATATAATTTCAAATATTGTTACTAATATAGATACTATACCCATTAGTATTCCTGAAAGTATTATAGCTCCCCATACTCCATAAGAAAGTGGTTTGAAAAATAAAAACCCAAAACTTCCTCCTATAACAATAGATATAATAATCTCTAAAATTATTCCTACGATATTAATTATGAATGCTTGCATTGCGTGAAATTTTACAAAAACGCTTTCTTTTTCCAGAATGTAAATAATGATGGGAACCAACCATGCTATAAATTTTATTCCTGGGATAAAAATAACAATAATAGCTGCGCCATAAGCAATTAATGCCATAATATTGGCGTCTATGTCCCCAATAGATGACTTATGTGGTTCAAAACTATTCATTTAAATAACCTCTCCTTCATTAACCCTTCTATATTAATATTATTCCTTATTATTAATATAATTACAATATCTTATTAAAATATCTCAGATATTTATATTATAATTTTATCTGGTAATTAAATCAGTTATTTAAATTACTTGAATTATTTAAGTTGTCCATGTTTTTCATAATGAGTAATTTCTTTTACTTTATTTTCGTCATCCACGAATACTACAGTTGGTTTATGATTCTTTGCTTCTTCTTTTTCTAAGTCACAATAGCTCATAATTATTATCTTATCTCCAACTTGAACACATCTAGCAGCCGCTCCGTTAAGGCAGACAAGCCCACTTCCTCTTTCTCCTGCTATGGTATATGTTTCAAATCTACTTCCATTATTAATATCAACAATTTGAACCTTCTCATATTCGATAATACCTGAGGCTTCAAGTAAATCCTCATCTACTGTAATACTTCCTACATAATCAAGTTCAGCTTGAATTACCGTTGCTCTGTGTATCTTTCCTTTTAACATTGTTAAAGTCATATTATTGCCTCCAATTTAAATATGATATGTAAAGTTATCTATTAATCTTGTTTTTCCAATGTAAACTGCAAGTGCTACAAGTACATCTTCTTTAATCTCATGAACACTTTGCAAATTGGTGCTCCCAACAACTTCCACATAGTCAATTTTAGCTAGCTGCTCTTTTTCTATATTTTCTATTATTTGTTTTCTAATATAGTATGCATTTTTCTCTCCATCTTTCATGAGATTTTTAGCCATATTTAATGATCTACTAAGAATAAGAGCAGCTTCTCTTTCTTCTTTAGACAAATACGTATTTCTTGAACTCTTTGCAAGTCCATCAGTTTCTCTTATAATTGGGCATCCAACTATTTCTATATCAAAATTAAGATCCCTTACCATTCTTCTAATTATTCCTAATTGTTGAGCATCTTTTTCTCCAAAATAAGCTCTGTCTGGACATACTATATTAAACAATTTTGAAACCACAGTACATACCCCTTTAAAATGAGTTGGTCTACTACTTCCACAAAGTCCTTTAGTAAGTCCTTCTACTTCTACAAAAGTTGAAGCATCATCAAAGTACATATCTTCAGTTTCTGGGTGGAATATCAAGCTTACTCCAGCACCCTCACAAAGTTTTGAGTCTCTTTCTAAATCTCTAGGATAACTATCTAAGTCTTCATTTGGTCCAAACTGTATAGGATTTACGAATATGCTTACCACTACTCTATCATTTTCTGCTGCTGCTTTTTTTATAAGACTTTCATGCCCCTCATGAAGATATCCCATTGTAGGAACTAACCCAACTTTTAACCCTTGTGCCTTCCATCCTTTAACCATTTCTCTTATCTTTGTTACATCTCTTAATATTTGCATAATTTTACCCTCTTTTTTATAATTTAGTTTTTATTATTTTTTTAATGTGAATAGTTTTTATAGCTACAAGCTTAATATAGTTTCGAAATTACTTCGTCGCTTATTTTGAAACCATGTTCCGGCCCAGGGAAAGTTCCCTTACTTACATCACATATGTAATTTTTAAAAGCCTCAGTCATTAAGCTTCCTAAATCCACATATTTTTTTACAAACTTAGGTGTTAAATCACTAAACATTCCAAGCATATCTTGATATACAAGGATTTGTCCATCACAACCAGCACCTGCTCCAATTCCTATGGTTGGAATTGATATTTCCTTAGTTATAATCTCCGAAAGTTTTGCAGGTACACATTCTAAAACCACAGCAAATGCTCCTGCACTCTCTACAGCTTTAGCTGCTTCAATAAGTTTTCTTGCAGCTTCTTCACTCTTTCCTTGAACTTTAAATCCACCAAAGGCGTTAACTGATTGAGGGGTTAGTCCTATATGAGCCATGACAGGAATAGATGCCTTAGTTATTGCCTCAATCTTATCACAAACTTCTACTCCACCTTCTAATTTAACAGCTTGGGCATGGCCCTCTTTAATAAGACGTCCAGAATTATATACTGCATCATATACACAGGTTTGATAAGACATAAAAGGCAAATCCGCAACTACTAAAGCATTCTTTGTTCCTCTTGCCACCGCTCTAGTATGATGAATCATATCCTCCATAGTTACAGGAATTGTATCCTCATAGCCGAGGCAAACCATTCCTACAGAATCTCCAATTAAAATTCCATTAAGTCCAGCATTGTCCATAAGCTTTGCCATTGAATAATCATAAGCAGTAAGCATAGAGATTTTTTCACCTTTGGCTTTTGCTTCCTTAAATGTTACAGCTGTATTTTTCATAGGTTATCCTCCTCCTCGAAAAATTCTTCTATTTCTCTATAATCCCTAGATTCATTTTTTTCCTTTGCCACAGGAAGTAAATTATTATTCAGAACCTTATATAAGTTTTGATTTTCCTTATTTAAACACGACATATGGCTTTTAATAGTTTCTAAATCTCCTCTTTCTAAAGGTCCTGTAAGGCTGTTTACTGTTCCAGAATTTTTTATATTTTCAATATTATTTAATATAAGAGGATATAACGCATCTATAGCTAATTCTTCACTAAAGCCACACTGCTTTAAATAATTAATGCTATTGTCAATTAAACCTAGAACCATGTTACTACTCATAACCGATGCTAAGTGATATAAACTCTTATTTTTTTTATCAATGATTTTAACCTGGTTCCCCAAGTTTATAAAAATATTTTTTAATTCATTGATATATTTTTCATTTCCTTCTATTGTAATGAAGGCCTTACTAAAATTTTTATAGGAATTATATTTATCCGAAATGGCAAACATAGGATGTATAGAATATGGGTAAGCACCAAACTTGCTTATATCTGAAAAGGTTTCCGAAGATAACAAACCACTACAGTGGCATATTAATTTATTATATATAGACAACTCTTTAATTTCATTCCAAATCCCCTTAATTTCACTATCTGGGGTGGTAATAAGAATTACATCGCTTTCTTTTATAAGTTCTTCCAAACTTATAAATTGTTTTGTACCAGTAAAGTCAGCTGCTTCCTTTGATGAGTTTTGGCTTTTACTGAAATATCCACTAAGTGATATGCCATTCTCTGCAAAGTATTTTCCAAGAGAAAATCCAACTTTTCCGGCTCCGATAAATCCAAATTTTATAACAATTCCTCCTCACATTTGATATTTATTTCTTAACTATGCTCTACTAATAGTATTTCTAAAATACTCACTTAAAGTATGCATTAATAAGAAATATGTGAAGCGATCTGTTATCAAGTCTCATTCTAAAAAGATATGAGCTGTCCGTAAAACTTCTCTAAATAGCCACTATTTCTGGAACTAATGACTATTTTTATGGCTATAGTATTCAATATAAAATATATATTCATACTCAAGTCTATAGATATAATATAAGTAAAGGTGCAGTTATTTCTATACCGCCCACAATTACTTATATCATAATTTTACAGGTAATTCAACGTTTATTTTATTAATGTTTTTCCTTTAAAATTGAAGGGTTTAAAGAGTTATATCCCTGATTAAAGTTAACAAAATATACCTTTCATTGGATCTATATTATTTTTAATTTATTTTATACTCTGCTTAAGTTTTATAATTCTGTATACACTTTCATCAATTCTTTTTTCAGTGATTTTTCCATTTTTAACAGCTTCAAGAACTCCATCTATTCCACTCATTTGTTCCTGAAATCCTCTAGATACAAGCACAATATCATTTCCTGCCTCTATTGCTTTAACTGCTGATTCCCTGGTAGTATAAGTTCCTT
Source organism: Clostridium sp. (assembly GCA_032077725.1). GTDB lineage: Bacteria > Bacillota > Clostridia > Clostridiales > Clostridiaceae > Clostridium_J. The sequence continues at coordinate 5,275 of DAMAVY010000252.1, forward strand.
TAACCCCTTCCATATTCATATCATCAGTTATAACAACCCCATTAAATCCTAACTTATTTTTT
>DAMAVY010000253.1:0-5303 GCA_032077725.1 Clostridium sp.
AATTAACTGGTTTTACCTTTTTCTCTGTTTAATTTTCAAAGACCATTTATTCTTATTTAAACTTCATCAATCAACTGACTGACTACTTTTTAAATTTTATCATCATCATCATATAATGTCAATAACTTTTTTTTATTTTTTAAACTTTTATAAACCGTTTAAAATCTTATTATTAAGTTATATTAATTATTAATTTTGAAGTTCGCATAACCCAGCGACAGGATTTATAATATCATAGAGTTGCAAATTCCTTGAATATATTTGTGTCTATATTTATAAAATATCCTTAAATATCTTTATGTTTCTTTTTATTTCTTCTTCTTTTGCACATTGATACACTAGGACAAGTTTCCCCCCGCAAAACACATCTTCCAAGCTCTTTATGTCACAATGTAAAATTCACCACCTATCTTCTTCTAAATAACATGTACATATTATCTACTAATCTATCCACATCTTCAAAGGGCTAAACTTTATCCAGGCATATCTATACACAGAAATACACCTTACTATAGAAGTGTTTCTCCAAACACCTATTTTAAAGTCACAACTCATATATAAAACCGCTATAATATTTGCCAAGTTTCAATATAGAATTATTCTTGAATTTGGAGTAAAAAAATTTCCCCTAACCTGTATTACAAAAAACAGCTAGATATCTATCCAACTTGTTACCTCCTCTAGAATAGCAGATATCCTATAGGATTTTCACTAGTTCTATATATAACTATTTGTGCTATCAAAAGAACTCTATTAATACTCAACTATAAGTGATTCTCCAAATTTTATATTTAGTAAGCAGAACTTACTCAGAGAAAGCATGTGAGTCGAGTTTCCTTATTAATATAAAAAAAATTGAACTCGGAATTACCCAAGTCCAATTTACAGTGACTTTTCACTTTATAATTATATTTAATCCCATATTAAATACACTATATCTTTTATTGCAATCCATTAACTATATCTTTAAACTTATTCCCTCTTACTTCAAAATTTGCGAACATATCAAAGCTTGTGCATGCTGGAGCTAAATTTACTATGTCCCCACTCTCTGATATCTCTGTAGCTTTATCTACAGCTTCTTCTAAAGTATTAACTATATAAGTTTCTACTTCAATACCTTTTTCATCCTTTAATTTATCAAAAACATCCTTTATCTCCAATTTAGCTTCTCCAAGCAAAATTAAAGATTTTATATATGGATATCCTTCAAAAGCCAAAGAATCAAATGGAACTTTTTTATCACGTCCACCAGCAATTAATATGACCGGTCTATCAAAAGCTTTAATTCCAGCTAGTGTTCTAGTAGGGCTTGAAGCTATAGAATTATTATAATATCCTACTCCCCTATAGTTTCTTACTAATTCATTTCTATGTTCTACTCCTTTAAAAGTTGTAGCAACCTCTCTCATATATTTCACATCTACGTCATCCATGGTTACAGCGAAAGCAGCAAGTAAATTTTCTATATTATACATCCCTATAAGTAAAACTTCGCTTTTATTACAAACCTTTTGTCCCTTAGCAAAAAGTTCTCCTTCCTTATAGTAAGATCCAGCGCCTATAACCTTATTTCTACTAAAAGTATATAATCTTCCTTTTTCTTCACCTTTAATATTCCTTGTAGTATCATTATCTTCATTTAATATTAAAAGATTATTTTCATTTTGATATTTAAATATATTTTTCTTTGCTTCCATGTACTCTTGTAAATCCTTATGCATATCAAGATGATTTGGAGATAAGTTAGTAATTAAGGCTACATCCGTTGAAGTATCCATAGTCATAAGCTGAAAACTTGATAATTCAAGAACAACTTTATCATCTGATGAAATTTCTTCTATTTTAGTGAATAATGGAGTCCCAATGTTTCCACCAATCCAAGTTTTGAAACCTGCAGCACTTAAAATACTGTATACTAAAGATGTAGTTGTCGTTTTTCCATCGCTTCCTGTAATTCCATATATCTTAGCAGGACAATATCTAACAAATTCCTCCATTTCAGATGTTATATATGCACCTTCATTTTTTGCTATATTCAACTCTTTACTGTCAATTCTCATAGAAGGAGTTTTAAAAATAACGTCAAAGCCATGTAATTTAGATAAATATCCTTCTCCTAATTGAAAATTAACACCCTTTGGTTCATATTTTTCTATAACTTCGCTAAGATTTTCTCTAGTTTTTTTATCAAAAGCAGTTATCTTTGCTCCTAAATTCATAAGGAACTCTATTAAAGGTATATTACTTACCCCTATACCTACAACCGCTACATTTTTTCCCTTAATAAACACTTTAAATTCATTAAAATCTTTTTTCATTTATATTCCTCCAGTATTTCTACCTCTTAAATTACTTACTTTTCTATAGTATTAATTATACCATGATATTAATGTTTTAAAAACTCCAACTCCCATGTATATTCAATTGTAGTACAATATTTCTCCCCATATTTCTCCCATTAATCTTATTTAAACCCTATTTATGATAGTTTTCTAATTATTTTTTCAATTTAGCTCATTATTTTTTAAAAAAAACTATTGATATGTAGTTTTACTTGTGCTATAATCTTTTTGTGCCGTAAGAAAGAATGTTAAAACTTTTCCCCAAAGGTTTAGCATTGCACATAACATATCCCCATGATTAAACCCTATTTTTTACCGGATGTAAATCCGGTTATTTTTTTACCCTGATTTATGTAAAAGCATTAACATTTAACTTTACTACTTAATCTAATTATTAAATTTTACTACTTATCCTCATTATTAAATCTTACCACTTATCCTCATTATTAAATCTCTCTACTTAACCTCATTGTTAAATCCCACTAATAAAATAAATAGGCTATTTAAAAACACGATAATCAACGATAAATGTTGCTACTCAGTCAATCATATTTGGTCGTATGTCTTGCATTTCCTATGGATACTGCACACATTACATCCACCATTCAATTAATTAAGGTTGCTTCTATATATATTTTGTTAATTTAAACATAAAAAAAGATGTGAAGTTAAGTAGTTATGACTTAACTCCACATCTGACATAAAAAATATTTCATATATAAGATTATATCTTACACAAATTTCATTACAAGCGAAGATTATGTCTTATATAAATTTGATTGTAAGGAAATTTTATATCTTATACAAATTTAAATTCAAACATTTTTTATGAACAAATTGCATATTATTGTGCATTGAGATGACCTAAATTAAAATTCCATCTTTTCTTCAATATAAGCTGCAAGTTCACTTATTTGTAATCTTATTTGCTCCATAGTATCTCTGTCTCTAACTGTAACAGCATTATCCTCTAGAGTGTCGAAATCTATTGTTATACAATAAGGAGTTCCTATTTCATCTTCTCTTCTATATCTCTTTCCTATGCTTCCTGCTTCATCATAATCTACGTTGAATTTTTTAGCCAGCATTCCATATACCTCTAAAGCTTTTTCACTTAACTTTTTACTAAGTGGAAGTATAGCTGCTTTAAATGGGGCCAATGCTGGATGTAGATGCATTACAGTTCTTACGTCTCCACCTTCAAGTTCTTCTTCATCATAAGCTTCACACAAGAAAGCTAAAGCAACTCTATCTGCACCTAATGATGGTTCTATACAATAAGGTACATATTTTTCATTTGTAGTTGGATCTAAATACGATAAATCCTCTCCTGAATGTTCCATATGTCTCTTTAAATCATAATCTGTTCTATCAGCTATACCCCAAAGTTCTCCCCATCCAAATGGGAATAGAAACTCTATATCACAAGTAGCATTGCTATAGAATGATAACTCTTCTTGTTCATGGTCTCTAAATCTTAGATTTGTTTCACTCATTCCTAAATTAAACAAGAACTTTTTACAATATTCTTTCCAGTATTCAAACCATTCTAAATCTGTTCCTGGTTTACAGAAGAATTCAAGCTCCATTTGTTCAAATTCTCTTGTTCTAAATGTAAAGTTACCTGGAGTAATTTCATTTCTAAAAGATTTACCTATTTGACCTATTCCAAAAGGAACTTTCTTTCTAGAAGTTCTTTGTGCGTTTTTAAAGTTTACAAATATACCTTGAGCAGTTTCTGGTCTTAGATATATTTCATTTTTGCTATCCTCAGTAATGCCTTGGAATGTTTTAAACATTAAGTTAAATTTCCTTATATCTGTGTAGTTCATTTTCCCGCACTTAGGACAAACCACCTTATGACTTTCAATATATTCTTTATACTGTTCATTAGTCCATCCATCTGCTATAGCAACTTCAGCACCTTCTGCTGTCATATGATCTTCAACTAATTTATCAGCTCTAAATCTAGACTTACACTCTTTGCAGTCCATTAATGGATCAGAGAATCCGCCTACGTGACCTGTAGCAACCCAAACTTCAGGGTTCATTAATATAGCACAATCTAAGCCTATATTATAAGGACTTTCTTGAACAAATTTTTGCCACCATGCCTTTTTAACATTGTTTTTAAATTCGACTCCTAAAGGACCGTAGTCCCATGAGTTTGCAAGGCCTCCATAAATTTCAGATCCTGAAAATACAAATCCTCTATTTTTACATAATGCTACCATCTTATCCATAGTTAATTTATCAGCCATGTTTATTACCTCCATAAAAATTTATTTTTTATTAATTGCAATTAATAATTTAAATATAAAAAAACTTTAACCAACTAAGGGACGAAATAAATTCCGCGGTTCCACCCTTATTAGCTAAAGCTCATCTTTAAAATTCGTCTAACTCAAAAGCTCCCTTCATGATATCAATTTAATGATTTCCACCTACCATCATCTCTCTCAAAAACATTTATCATTACTCTTCTTTATCATCGTTATTATTTAGTTTTGATATTTAAATAGATTATTACTATTATTATCTATATACCAACTTCTATTCAAATTCCTAATATAAATATAAATATAAATATAAATATAAATATAAATATAAATATAAATATAATAATATTATACTTATAAAAATTATTTTAATGTTAATACTTAAATACTTCTTATGTATATAGCTTTTTATCTTTATTCTTAAATATTTCTTATGTATAAAGCTTTTTTGTTAAAGCGTATAACCTTTTATCAAATTAAGTTCAGATTAACTTAACTCAAAACCTGTATCTATAATTTTCTACCTTCATAAAACATATTAGCATTACAACAACTCGCATCAAGCAAACTAATAGTTATAATAAAATAAGCCGACTTTAACGTCCGCCCTGTAATAATTATTAAAAATGGCTCCGCGAAGAGGATTCGAACCTCCAACCTATCGGTTAACAGCCGAGTG
>DAMAVY010000254.1:0-5290 GCA_032077725.1 Clostridium sp.
TATGCAACATATTTTCTTATAGTTGTTTTAATAATAGGTGGAGCTATTTTAGTTGTATTCAATATATTTGCTATTAGAGAAAGAAAGTATGAAATTGGTGTACTAGCTGCTATTGGTATGAATAAAGCTAAAATAGCAACTCAATTTATTACAGAGGTATTTATTGTTACAATTATAGCTATTTTTATAGGTACAGGCGTTGGTGCTACTGTTTCTAAACCAGTTACAAACACATTATTAGCTAGTCAAATAACATCTGTAGAAACTTCCAATAAAGCTACCATGGGAAACTTTAGAGGACAGTTCCAAGGTAAAATGGGTGGAAACAGAGGCCCAGTTTCTAATACCAAAGATGTTGAATATGTTACAGATATTGAAGCAAATATAGATGTTACTGTGTTATTACAGGTACTGGGAATAGGTATTTTACTTACTATAATTTCAAGTGCTACGGCAGTGGTATCTATACTTAGATACGAGCCATTAAAAATTCTAAGTAATCGTGCTTAAAAGGAGGAAGTTATTATGAGTTCTTTTGTACTTCAAGATTTATGTTATTCTTATGGAAATAAAGAGCGTGAAGTTATAAGTAATATGAATTATGAATTTCAAGATAAAACTGTTTATTCTATTGTTGGAAAGTCTGGTGCGGGTAAAACAACCCTTCTATCTCTACTTTCAGGACTTGCAAAGCCAACAAAAGGATCTATTTTATTCGAAGGTAAAGATATAAGCAAACTTGATTCCTATGAGTATAGAAGTAATTTTGTGGGGGTAATTTTTCAGAGTTTTAACCTTTTACCTCACTTAACAGCTATAGAAAATGTTGTCCTATCCATGGATATATCCGGTAAAAACATATCAAATAAAAAAGAAAAGGCATTAGAACTTTTAATTAGTGTAGGATTAGATGAAACTACTGCCAGTAGTAGAATATTAAAGTTATCGGGAGGAGAACAACAACGTGTTGCTATTGCAAGAACATTATCTTATGATCCTGCTGTAATTTTAGCAGATGAACCAACAGGAAATCTTGACGGGGAAACACAAAGTAGTATCATGAAGATATTTCAAAAGTTAGCCCATGAGGATGGTAAATGTGTGATTTTGGTTACACATTCTCCGGAGGTTGCGGGTATGTCTGATGTGGTTTATGAACTTGCATCTAAAAACAAGGGTAGCATTATAAGTTAGAGAGCATTTAATTTAAATATTTTTATGGCGAAACAAGATCAACAATATAAGTGTTGATCTTGTTTTATTTTTTAAAATATATACCTTTAAAATTTTCACAGATGAATTTTTATAAATTTCCAATAAGATAGCTACAGTTAAACTATTATAAGTTTCCAAGTAATGGAACGATTATTATTCAAATTAATACATAAAATAATGTGGAAAGGAGGTTTAATAATGAAAAAAATTGTTATAGTGTTTTTACTTTCAGCATGTTTATTGTTTAATATTAGTAAGATGACCTATGCAGTTCCTTCAAATGTTTTTAAAGAAGGGGTTTATAAAGTATCAGATTTTAATTTATCCCCAGAAAACATGTATTACGTTCAAAATACATCACAAGATAAGAGTGTTTTTATCATGGTTTTTGATGGAAATAAACTCCAATTGCAGACTATAAGATTACAGCCTAATTCCCGTAAGTATAATTTACTCCCACTTGAGGAAACCTATAGACTCATAATAATTGGGGAAGGCCAAGTATATATTTCTTAAAAGGATTTTTAAAGAAACATTTTACTAGGTGATTTTCTATAGTTTGTTGAGTTTTAGAAAATAATAGGGTAACGGTTATTCTGTAGGTGTACATAAAAAATAACAACCAAGGGAGGTTAAGATGAAAAAATTAATTATTATATTCTTAATTGCAATTAGTTTGCTTTTTAACGTAACTTTATCAATGCCAGCATTTGCAGCTATAAATTATAAAGAGGGAGTTTATAAAATATCTGATTTTGTCGCACCAATAGGAGAAAAGTATACTGTTCAAAATGTCTCTAAAAGTAGCAATGTTTACATTGCAATTTTCGATGAAAATCAACGGCTAATTCAGTATTATAACTTAGAACCAAAATCAGAAAAACAAAATTTAATTCAGCTGCAACCTAAATACAGAATTTTAGTTTTGGGTAATGGAGAAGCAGTAATTCAGTAAAAGAGGTTATTGTACATGACTATAGCTTAGCCATGCACAATAACCTCTTTTCAACTGTTAATTCTTAATTTTCAATTGTCAATTGTCAACCCTCAATTGTCAATTGTCCATTGTCAATTGTCAATTATTTTTAGTCCTTCAGGGTAAACAACTTCAATAGAGCCAGGTCCACTTCCTGACCTTTCACCAAAGTTCTCTTTATAAAGATTTTGTCCTTTAAAGCATTGAAACTGTGACATGAATCCATAGGAACTAAGGAAAATCACTTTCTGATTTTCAGTCTGGGAGTAGTTAATGAATAATTTATTTTCTTCAAGCCTTGCAGTTACAACAGGGTTAGTATACTTATTAATATCAATGGAATTTACTTCGTTGTATGGAACATTATACTTTACAATAATATTTTCTGCCTTTTCATTCATGGAATCATCACTATAAGTAGAAACTAAAATATCTTCTTTCCCTCCATGAATTTCTTTAATGATTTCCACAGGATCTTCAGGTTTAATATTAGATATAGGTATTTCTATATTTTTGGTATTTAAAATATCCTTGAATAATTCAAGATTAGACGTTCCATTCTTTTTAGTTACAATAGTAGAATTATCAGTTTCAAAGGAAGTTTCATTATTATAAACTGTTGAAAAAAGGCTGAAATTTACAATGATTATAAAAATTCCTAAGGATATTCCGATAGTGGCGATTTTCCCTTGAGAGGGTTCAGTATAGTCTGATTTGTAGTATACTGTGTGGTTATTAATAAACCAAGAAAGACCAAATAAGAGTGTCCATAGTCCTAGTACTTTTATGATAAATATCCAAAGGGAAGGTTCTTTAGTAAAGAATTCAATTATCCCTATTATACTTTTAAAGATAGCTGCATTAGGAGAATATATAGCTATGACAATAGCTGTAACTCCAATAACAACAACTCCGAGGATAAAATATAAGTTAAATTTCCTTTGCAAGGTTCCTAGTAAGGTAATAATGGAAATAATTATTAAACCATATAATAGGTTAACCACAAATCCAGATATTAAAAAGGAAAAGTTAATAGGATATGCAAAATGCATATTAGGATTAAAATGTCCTACAATAGAAAAAAATCCATATTGAATAAGATATAAAAATAAAGCAAATATAGATAATTTTAATAGGGTAATATAGTTATACAATATATAAGATAGAAATCTCGTTTTCTTATCTTGAGGGAATACGCTAAGCTTGTGGTTATATGCTTTATAATAAATTGTCATATTACCACAGAACAATATTGAAATCCAAAATGCGAAAGTTGTATAGGTAGATATAATAAAAATCCCAATTTTGCTAGAAGAGTTCAATACTCCCATAAGATTAGTTACCAGCTCCATAGCAAAGTAGAAAAATAGTGCTACATAAGCACAAAGCATACCTATGGATGACTCACGGGATTTTATACGAAGGTTGTATAATCCAAGGGTATTTTTTAACTGTCTTTTGTCCATAATTTTTCTAAACCTCCTTCATAGTTATTACCAGTGAGATAAATATAAAGTTCTTCAGGGCTGATTCTAGATATTTTCAAATTACAATTTTTTGCCTGTGTTTCCACAGCCTCAGTCATAGGTTCTTCAATTATTACAAAGGATGTTAAGCCCTTTTGATTTTTATATAACATATTTCTATTTATAGAAAAACTATCTAGGTCAGAATTTGAGCCATCCACTCTATAAAAGCCATCCTTTATAGAATCTATATTTTCATATAAGACTGTGGCTCCATTATTTATTATTAGAAGCTCTGATAGAATGTTCTCAATTTCCGATAGAATATGGCTAGAGACAATAATTGTTCTAGGATGCTCTATATAATCTCTAAGAAGAATGTCATAAACAGCCTTTCGAACCTTAACATCCATTCCAAGAATCGGTTCATCAAATAAGGTAATTTGGCAGCGACAAGAGAGACCACAGATAAAGTTAAATAGACTGACCATACCTTTAGAAAGGGCTTTATACTTAGATTTAGGGTTAAGATTGAAATGTTCTAGTAATTTTGAAGAAAATTCCTCATCAAATTTAGGATACATAATTTTATAAAACTCCATGATCTTAGCTAAGGTGAGTTTTTCTTCATAAGGAGTATTAGGATAACAGTATATAACTTCTTCCAGTACTTTTAGATTATCCATAGGTTCTTCTCCTAGAACCGAAAGGGTACCTTCTGTTTTTTCAAGGAGACCTGCACATAATTTCATAAATGTAGTCTTTCCTGAACCATTGCTACCAATTAAACCGATAAGCTGATTTTCATGAAGCTCAAGGTCAATGTTATCTAGAGCTAATTTAGATTTATATTTTTTAACTAGATTTTTTGTTACAATACAAGAATTCATTTTATTTTCCCTCCCCATAGCACTTTTTTATGATATCAAGCACATATTTTTCTGGTAGTTCCAACTTTTTTGCTGTATTAATTAAATCCGCTACCATTTTTCCGAAAACTTCTTCTCTCTTTCGTTTTATAATCTTCTCCTTGGCATCTTGGGATACTATCATTGCTTGGCCTCTTTGCTTCTCAAGAATTCCTCTTCCAACTAGAAGATTAATTCCTTTAGCTGCTGTAGCTGGATTAACGGTAAGCTCTTTAGCAATCAATATTTGAGAGTAACAATTTTTGCCTGGAGGTAGTGCATTACTAAGAATATCATCCTCAATAGCATCAGCTATTTGTACATAGATAGGAGTTAGACTATTTCCATCAATTTTCAAGTTCTCACACTCCTTTGCGAATCGTACTACATTACTTATATAATGTAGTATAGTAGATTTGGAATGATTTGGCAACTATATTTTGTAAAATAACTAATAATATGGTAAAATATTTTATTATTATAATTAGATTTAGGATTCGCTGCGTAGTTAAATGGAAATACTAAAATTAAATATATGTAAACATAAGAAGCTTTTTATTGAAATTAATTTGAGGACATACTATTATAAGGTATAAACAGAGTTCTCGGTTTCAGATGGAGTTTTAACTCCACCTGAAGCTTACTAACAGATTCCTTAGTATCAGTATCATCGATACTTAGAAATCGTTGTCCTTTAGGAGAAATCGTTAGAAAGGCGCGTAGCC
>DAMAVY010000255.1:0-5261 GCA_032077725.1 Clostridium sp.
TGCAAACCGTATGGCTACGGTTGTTATCACAGAGAGAACATATCACTTTGATGGAGATGCAGCTACAGCAGGAATTGCAATCACAGCAGTTGATTCAAAGGGAAACAAAATTGCAATTGACCCTTCAGCAATGATAAGTAGTTGGACAACAAAAGAAGGAGTTAATGCTGATGAAGCAACTCATACAGCTACCATCACATATTCAGCAGATGCAAATTATACATTTGCAATTTCCTATACAGATAAAGCTGATAATGCCAATGGTAATGCGAACACAGATGATTCTGTTGCACCTTATAAATTTACAGTAGATACAAGTGCACCTACTGGGACGGTTAAGGCAGCATCAGAAGAAGGGCGTGAAACCACTTGGAATAACTTGGTTGATTCCTTGACATTTGGTTTTTGGTCTGGAAAGAAAATAACTTTGACAGGTACCGCTGATGACGTTACCTCTCCTATTGATAGTGTTTTATATTACAAGACTGATGCAGCAAAAGCTCTTACAGAAGCAGAAGTTAAAGCAATCACCACTTGGAAAGTATTTGACGGATTGTCTGTAGTATCTAATGAACAGTTTACGGTTTATCTTAAGATTGCAGATAAAGCTGGTAATGTTATATATATCAGCACCGACGGAATGATTGTAGATAATACTTCTCCACGCGTAGAGTCAATTGCACCGGAAATCACTACAATGCCTCAGCAGCCTATTAATGGTTTGTATAACAGAGATGTAAAAGTTTCAATTAAAGTCGATGATTCAGTGGTTGGTGGTACTTATTCAGGCTTAAAGACGATCACATATAAAGTCTTGAATATGGGCAAAGAAACACAAAGGGGAACATTACTTTCCTTTACAAATAAAGCTCCAAATCATGATGATTTGCTGAAGACTTGGACAGGTGATATTACTGTTGATAGTAAAAAGAATAATAGCAATGATGTAGTGGTTGAAATTTACGCAGAAGATAATGCACTCAATTCTTCTAAGGATAAAATATCTATGAAGATTGACATTTCTGCACCAACTATTGATATTCATTATAATAACAATAGTGCAGACAGTGAAAAATATTATAAGGGAGAACGGGTTGCAACTGTGGTTGTAACTGAAAGAAACTTCAAGGCGGAAGATATGGAGGTTACAATTACTAACACAGATGGAACAATTCCAGCAATCACTAATTGGAAAGAATCAGCAGGAAGTGGAAATCAGGACAATACTACACACACTGGAACAATCACCTATCATGCAGATGGTGACTACACCTTTAAGATTGATTATAAAGATCTTGCAGGTAATAAATGTGCCGGAGAAAATTACGAAGCTGGAACCACAAATCCGAAAGAGTTTACTATTGACCAAGCTTTACCTGAGATTTCAGTAAGCTATGACAACAATAGCGCACAAAGCAATAAGTATTTCAAAGCTAATCGTACTGCAACTATTGTTGTTAAGGAACACAATTTTGATGTTAGCAGAGTTAAGTTAACTCAAACTGCAACTAAAAATGGAACAACAATAGCTGTACCTTCTACAACTTGGAGAAATAATGGAGACATTCATACAGCAACTATTTCTTATAATGTTGATGGAGATTATACCTTTGATATTAAGATGCAGGATATAGCTGGCAATGAAAGTGCAGAAGCAAATTATGGCAGTTCAGTAGCAGCAAAAGACTTTACAGTTGATACGGATATTACAGAACCAGAAATCACAGGAGTTGAAAATGGAAAGGCTTATAAAGGAGATGTTCTCCCTGTAATTAGCTTCTCTGATATTAACTATAGCGATTACGAAGTTAAACTTACAAGAACCCGTATGGCAGAGAAGGATGTAGATGTTACAAAAGAATTTATCAAGACATTAAATGTTGATGCTCAAGGTGGTTCTGGAACAAATGATACATTTACAAAAGAACAGGAAAATGATGGAGTTTATACATTGTATGTTAAGATGAATGATAAATCTGGTAACGAAAGTGAAAAGAAAGCAACATTTATAGTAAACCGTTTTGGCTCTGTATATGAATATAATGATTACCTTGCATCGCTGATTGCAGATGGTGGAACTTATACACAAGAATTAGAAAATGACTTGGTTATTACAGAGTACAATGCAGACCGTTTAGTAAGTGATTCCCTTGTAATTGAAATTACTCGTGATGGTAAGCCATTATCAGAAGTTAAGTACGATGCTTCTCCTGAAATCAATGATCAAGTTGCTATTGGAAGCAGTGGTTGGTTCCAATACCAGTACACTATCGGCAAGGAAAACTTTGCAAGGGACGGTGTATATAAGATATCCATTGCCTCTAAAGATGCTACAGGAAATGCTCCTGAAAATATAAACTATAAAGACAAAACTATTTTGTTTAGAGTAGATAGTACTGTTCCTGAATTGACAAGCATTGTGGGTCTTGAAGAAGCTATTATCAATGCACAGAAAGTAACGGTTAAGTATACCGCATTCGATGCTATCGGCTTAAAGTCAATTAAGGTATATGTTGATGGAAAGCAGCAGGGCGATGAAATTACAGATTTCTCTGCTGATATGAACAACTATTCTGGTAGCTTCGTAATTAGCGAAAGCACCTCTGAACAAAACGTTCGCCTCGCTATCGAGGATATGGCTGGAAACATTACTGATACAGATGCAAAGAACTTCAAAAGTGCTTATACCTTTGAAAAAGCAGTAACGGTTTCCACAAACATCTTCGTACGCTTGTATGCAAACAAACCGTTGCTTTGTGGTTCAAGTGGTGGAACCGCAGTAGTTGTAGCAGGAATATTTTATGTGATTTATAGAAAAAAGAAAAGACTGCTAAAGAAAGATAAAATTGAATCTTAAAAAATAGGGCTCGGGCATATCCTGCCTAGGGGAAACTCTGCACAGGATATGCCGAGACTATTTGTTAGAAATAATATCTTTATTACAGAGGTATTATTTGTGATAAATAGTTGAATGGAAAGGATGGATGAAATATGAATGGGTTATTAGAAAAGGGTGTAATTAATGAACTAGCTTGTGGTGCTAATTTTGCATATATATTGAAGGATAATAGTCAGTTTTTAATGACTGATTATAAAGTGTTGCAAAGTCAAGGAAATAGTGGATTCGTCAAGTGTATGAAAATGCTACATAATGGAAGAACAGAATTTTTCTATATGTCGGGAAACTTCAAAACATTTGCATCTATACTTACATCCATTAGTGCCAAGAGTTTTATCACCATTGTTGCTAACCTCTTTAATAACATTATTGAAGTTAAAAACAACGGCTTTCTTTCTTGCCAGAATATAGACATTTCTTTTGATAAGATTTTTATTGACCCAAATACTTTAAAGGTTAATTTGGTGTATATTCCGGTTAGTAAAAAGGCCTTTGATGACTATGCTGCATTTGAGAACGAATTAAGATCGAATTTGGTTAAGGTAATCAATAGCTTGCCTTCCTTTTCAAATGAAAAAGCTTTGGAGTTTGCCATGAATTTATCTAATGGAATGTATTCATTAGAGGATCTCTATAATAGCATTAAAGGTATTAAGGGTACAGCTATAAAATCAAGAGAAGAATCAGATAAAAACCATGCAAATAGAACAATGCGTATTGTGGCAATGAATGCACCAATGCGTGTTGAAATTGTAGTAGATAAAAATGAATTTATTTTAGGGAAAAATCCTTCTATGGTAGATGGCGCAATTACTTTTAATAAAGCCATTAGCCGAGTTCATTGTAAAGTTACAAATAATGGAGGTCAATTCATGCTCACAGACTTGGGCAGTGCAAACGGTACTTATATAAATAAAGTCAAATTATTACCTAACCAGCCTCATCCAATCAACAATAGTGATGTGATTCGTTTGGCAAATAGTGACTTTCAAATCATGGTAGGTTAGGACGGTGTATAAAATGGCAAAACCAAGAATTATTATCGCTGATACAGACTTAAACTACATAATCCCTCTTCAGTTGAAATTTGTTGAGGAGTTTTTGGGTAAGATTGAATTGGAAATTATTACGGACAGAGAGTATTTTGATAATTTATTTTCAACTCCGCAAAGAGCAGAAATATTGATAGTATCGGAGGATTTATACGATTCATCTTTACAAAGGCATAATATTAGTAATTTGTTCCTTATGATGGAGCAGTATGAAGAAGGTCAAACAGATGAATTAAATCTTAATCGCTTGTTTAAGTACACGAGTATTAAAGAAATCTTTAACGAGATTGTAGGGAAAAGTGCCGGAGCATTAAATATAGATGCAAGGGATAAAAAAGAATCTCAAATAGTTCTTGTTTGCTCAGCTTGTGGTGGAGTGGGAAAAACAACCGTAGCATTAGGAATTAGTGCCTGTTTAACAAAGAGTTTTAAAAAGGTTTTGTATATAAGTGCCGCAAGATTACAAAGTTTCCAGAGAATACTTAAAAATACAAGTGTTATTTCAGCTGGTGATGTATATGCAAAGCTTTCGGGAGCAAATGAAAACATTTATTCAGAGATAAAGCATATTATTAGAAAAGAGGTTTTTAGTTATCTTCCTCCTTTCAAAGCATCACTAATGTCCTTGGGTCTACCATATTCAATTTATGAAAAGATTGCACTTTCGGTGAAAAAGTCTAATGACTATGACTATATCGTCATAGATGCAGATACCACTTTTGACGAGGACAAGGCAAGACTCTTAAATATGGCAGACAAAGTAATTGTGGTTACGGAACAAACAAATACTTCAGTTTTTGCAACGAATATTCTTGTTTCCAATATAAATGGTACAAATTCCGAAAAGTACATATTTGTGTGCAATAATTTTGATAAGGACGACGATAATGCACTTATTTCTCCAAATATGGCATTGAAATTTGCTGTCAATGATTATATTGAACATTTTGGTCATTATGACCAGATGAGGTGCGAGGAATTATCCAAAGATAACGGTATTCAAAAAACCGCATTTTTAGTTGTGTAGGAGGTTATTATGGGTAAAGATACAGCGATTGTTATATTTAATATAGTAAAGAGAAATTTTACAATCGATTTAGAAATACCACTTTTTATATCTGCGAATGATTTGGTAATTGCACTCAATACAGCATATGACTTAAAAATAGATGTATCAGATATTAAGAATTGTTATCTGAAATCGGAGAATCCAATTGCCTTACTTAGAGGCAATAAAACACTAGCTGAATATGGATTAAGAAGTGGTAGTATAATAAATTTCACTGAATAGGAGAAGCAAAATGGAAAGT
>DAMAVY010000256.1:0-5252 GCA_032077725.1 Clostridium sp.
ACACTAAGGATTATTTCTGTACCAATATCAACTTGGATGCCAAGGGTATGAACAGTTGCAAGTGTCAAAACAGAGATGGTAATAGCTGCACCACCCATATTGATGGTAGCACCTAATGGAATTGATACTGAATAAGTATCTTTATCTAAACCTAGTTCTTCACACAAACTCATATTCACAGGAATGTTAGCAGCTGAGCTACGTGTAAAGAATGCTGTAATTCCACTTTCTTTTAAGCATTTAAATACAAGTGGGTATGGGTTTTGACGAATAAATACATACACCATAATTGGGTTCACAACAAGAGCAACAAATATCATAGAACCAAGCAGAAGTAAAAGTAATTTTCCATAGCTAAGTAGTGAAGTTATACCACTTGTAACAATGGTATCAACTACAAGACCCATGATTCCTAATGGTGCAAAGTTTATAACCAATACAACTATTTGAGATAATGCATCAGAAACATTGGAAATCATTAATTTTGTTGAACTTGCGGCATTTTTTAAAGCAATGCCAAGAAGTACTGCCCAAGCTAATATACCGATATAATTTGCATTAAAAAGTGCTTTTACTGGATTATCAACTAGATTTAATAGTAATGCCTTAAGAACCTCTACCACACCACCAGGAGGTGTAATGTTATCAACCCCAGCTACAAGGGTTAGGCTTACTGGGAATAGAAAGCTTGCAACAACGGCTACAAGTCCAGCTAAGAACGTTCCTAAAAGATAAAGAATTATAACGGTTTTCATATTGGTTTCATGACCGCTTTTGTGTTGGGAAATGGCTCCCATTACTAAAAATAATACTAGCATAGGTGCAATAGCTTTTAAAGCACCTACAAATAAGGAACCAAAGATTGACAATGGTTTTGCAACATTTGGAATAGTTACGGCCAATATAATACCGATGAGTAAACCAATAATTATTCGTTTTACTAAACTCAATTTATTCCATTTCTTCATTAGATTTTTGATAATAATATTCCTCCTATCAAGTAATATAAAAACTAAGTATGGTGCAGTTAAATTTTTTACTAGTAAACTATTTAGTAAAATAAGTTTATCACAAATCTTCACCAATGTGAAGTGGTAAAGTGTGCATAATTTTCAATCAGTTAATGGATATCCTTATATATGCCTCCAATAAAATTAATAATTAGAAAATAGGATTTATTTTGAAAACATTATTTAACTTCACAAGTATTAATAACTTTATATATTTTAGAATTTTATATATAATATATGTAGAAACTTATTTTGATACTAAAAAATAACTAGTGAAATATGCAAGATATATTTTAAAACATGCATTTAGTGAAATGGAGTTAATATTAATGGTTGAATTGCTAAGAAATCTTACGAATAATTTAGGATATATAATCCTTATCGCTTTCTTTGTTTCAAGACTAGGGAGCTTTAAAAAAATTGTACAAAAGGATAATTTTAAAAAGAAAGATTTAATTGTCCTTTCAATAATTTTTGGAGCTTTTGGAATTTTAGGGACCTACACAGGAACAGAGGTTAATGGAGCCATTGCTAATACAAGAATTATTGGTGTAATGACTGGGGGAATACTATGTGGTCCTTTTGTGGGGATAATGGCAGGTATTATAGCTGGAGCACACAGATTACTAGTAGACATCGGCGGCATCACATCAATACCATGTACAATAACTACTATAATTTCTGGATTAGTTGCAGGGTTAATATATAGCAAATCAAGTGACAATAACAAGTGGATTTATGGGTTGTTTGGTGGTCTTCTAATTGAAATTTTAGAAATGATTTTAATACTTACAATGGCACATCCTTTTATCAGTGCCTTAACCATTGTAAAGAGCATATATTTTCCTATGAGTTTTACTAATGCTATTGGAATTGCAATTTTAATAGTAATAATTCAAAAAATACTTAAAGAAAAGGAAGAAATTGCAGCAAAACAAGCTCAAATAGCTTTAGAGATAGCAAATAAAACCTTACCCTATTTTAGAGAAATGGATGAAAACTCCTTAGAGGAGATATGTGGAATAATAAGGGAATCAATTAATGCAGATGCAGTATCTATAACAAATAAAGAAAATATACTAGCTCACGTAGGAGTTGGAGCTGACCACCATATAAAAGGTCAGAAAATTATAACTGAAGCCACAAAAAAAGTTATTAAAGAAGGAAATTTACTTTCCTTAACAAATGCAAATCAGATTAAGTGTCCTAATTTAAATTGTAGTTTGAAATCTGCAATTATTGCTCCTTTAAAGGAAGGAGATGAAGTAATAGGTACATTAAAAATATATTATTGCATTGATAATGCCATTTCCTTCAGGAATATAAATTTAGCTGTAGGCCTATCCCAAATTATTTCTACCCAGCTAGAAATAAGTAAGCTTGGAGAACTGAAAAATATGGCAAATAAGGCTGAAATAAAGGCCTTGCAGTCCCAGATAAATCCTCATTTTTTATTTAATGCTCTAAATACAATAATTTCCTTTATTAGAATAAATCCTAATAAAGCAAGAGAGTTAATTATTAATTTATCTACTTACTTAAGGTATAATTTAGATATAGGAGAAAACCATGTAGATATTTATAAAGAACTGGAGCAGGTTAAAGCATATGTAGAAATAGAAAAAGCAAGATTTGGAGAGAAACTTCATGTAGTTTATAATATTGAAAATGATTTAGATGTTAAAATTCCAAGTCTTATCATTCAGCCAATAGTTGAGAATTCCATAAAACATGGTATTTTAAAAGGTAAAGGTGAAGGGACAGTGACAATCGACATCAAAAAAGTTTTAAGGGATAACATTATGATAACAATTGAAGATGATGGAATTGGAATTTCAAAAGATATTATAGAAAAAGTCTATGAAGGTAAAATGGAAGAAAATAAAATAGGCATATCAAATGTTCATAATAGATTAAAATACATTTATGGTGAAGGATTAAAGATAGAAACATTGAAAAGTGGTACTAGAATCAGTTTCAATGTGAGTAAGATAAGGGAGTGATGGTATGAACTGTATTATTGTTGATGATGAATTTCCTTCAAGAGAAGAATTAAAATATTTTATAAACAATTTCAGTAATATTAAAATAGTGAGTGAATTTGATGATTCTATTAAGGCTTTAGAATATATTGAAAAAAATAAACCAGATATTATCTTTCTAGATATTAATATGCCAAAACTAGATGGCATTGCATTATGTAAAATAATTAATCACTTTCCAAAACAATCTCTTGTAATTTTTATTACTGCCCACAAAGATTATGCTGTAGATGCCTTTGAAATTCAGGCTTATGATTACATATTAAAACCTTATTCAGAAGAACGAATAGTTAGTACATTAAAGAAAATTGACAAACTTTCAGATAAAAAGGGTATAAATAATAAAATAACCCTTTGGAAAGATAATAAGATGATTGTAAAAAACATAATGGATATTTCCTATTGTGAAGCAAAGGAACGAGAAACTTTAATTTATATAAATGGAATACAATATAATGTAAACTGTAGTATTTCAGAATTTTATAAAAAACTTCCCAAAGAACTATTTTATAGGAGTCATAGATCATATATTATTAATACTGATAAAATTACAGAGATAGTTCCATGGTTTAACAACACCTTCATGTTAAAGTTACAAGGTGAGAAAGTTGATATACCCGTAAGTAGAAACAATATAGGTGAGTTTAAGCAAATAATGGGCATGTAAAAGCACTTGATGTGCTTTTTTTGTTTTTTCATGTATGTAATCGTATAAATTCCTAAAAAACATATTATAATTTTGTTAACAAATAAATAATTAGGAGGGGTCTATATGGTATCATTTATTTTAGCGATTATTGCTCTTATTGCAGGTTATTTTATTTATGGCGCAATTGTAGAAAAGGTTTTCGGAGCAGATGAAAAAATTCAAACTCCTGCTGTAAGACTAGAAGACGGTGTAGACTTTGTCAAAATGCCTGTATACAAAATTTTCTTAATTCAATTTCTTAACATAGCAGGTTTAGGACCTATTTTTGGTGCAATTGCAGGTGCAATGTGGGGTCCATCAGCATTTTTATGGATTGTATTTGGATGTATCTTTGCCGGTGCAGTTCACGATTATTTTTCTGGTATGCTTTCTGTAAGACATGATGGGGCAAGCATTCCTGAAGTTGTAGGTCAATATCTTGGTAAGGGCTTTAAAAACTTTATGAGAGTATTCTCTGTAATACTTTTAGTTCTTGTAGGAGTTGTATTTGTAACTGGACCAGCAAGTATCTTAAAAGGTTTAACAGGACTTAACTATACATTATTAATTTACGTTATATTTGCTTATTACCTACTTGCAACAATGGTTCCTATAGACAAGCTTATTGGAAAAATATACCCTATTTTTGGAATTTGTTTATTAGTCATGGCCATTGGTGTTGGTGGTGCATTAATTTTTGGTGGATTTGATATACCAGAAGTAATTCCATCTAATTTGATTAATATGCATTCAAACCCAGATAAAAACCCAATATTCCCAATGCTATTTATAACTATTGCTTGCGGAGCTATTTCAGGGTTCCATGCAACTCAATCACCTTTAATGGCAAGATGTATAACTAGTGAAAAGCAAGGTAGAAAAATATTCTATGGTTCAATGGTAGCAGAAGGTGTAGTTGCTCTAATTTGGGCAGCAGCAGCAATGAGTTTCTTTGGTGGAGTGGCTGAGTTAAATGCTACTATGGCAATACAAGGTCATACAGCAGCTTGGGTAGTAAATGAAATTTGCGGAAGCTTACTTGGAAAAGTTGGTGGATTTTTAGCTATACTTGGAGTAGTAGCATGTCCTATAACTTCTGGGGATACAGCATTTAGAAGTGCAAGATTAACTATAGCTGATACATTTAAATTTAATCAAGGACCTATTAAAAATAGATTTCTAATTAGTATTCCTTTATTTGTAGTAGGTTTTATATTAACTAAGATGGATTTTGGAATAATATGGAGATATTTTGGATGGTCTAACCAAACATTAGCTACAATAGTATTATGGACAGCAGGTATGTACTTAGTTACTAAAGGTAAAAAACATTGGATTGCTACAATACCAGCTACATTTATGACAGCAGTATGTACATCTTACATTTTAATTGCACCAGAAGGCTTTAAGCTTTCTCAAAGTATTTCAATTCCAATAGGAGTTGTAAGTGCAATTGTGGCAATGGTAATTTTCTTAATAGCAGCACAAAAAAGTAGAAACAAAAGCAAAGAT
>DAMAVY010000257.1:0-5252 GCA_032077725.1 Clostridium sp.
AATAGTATAAATTTAGAACAATCACATGAAGATAGTATAAGAGAGCATATTATTACTTTAGATCAGGTATTTAGTAAGGTTCCAAGGCTTGAAGTTAATGAAAAGTTTGAAAAACTTATATTAAATGGTGTTACTATAAATGATAAAACTCTTTTAAATGAAATAAAAAAGTTTTGTAACTATACAGTATATAACAAGGAGAATAAATTAATTGGCATTGGCGCTGAAACAGATGCTGGATTTAAATTAATAAAATTGTTTGTTTAGGGGATATACTTATGAAGGTTATTGAAGATAATTTTATTAGAACCTTAAAAACTCCAACTATAGTAGTGTTAGGAAGTTTTGATGGTGTACATAGGGGACATAGAATTTTAATTCAGAATGCTAAAAATATGGCGGAAGAAATAAAAAAAAAATCTAAGATTAATGATATAAAGATAATGGTGTGTACATTTAGAAACCACCCATTATCAATAATTAATAATGAACTTTGTCCAAAACTCATAATGAATAATGTGGAAAAACGTGGTTTGTTTAATAAGCTTCACGTTGATATAGTAAATTTTATGGTTTTTAATAAGAACTTAATGACTATTTCGCCTTACGAATTTATTGAAAACCTTAAAATGCATTATAATGTAAAAGGTATAGTTGTAGGGTTTAATTATAGATTTGGATATAAAAATCTTGGAGATGTTGATCTTCTAAAGAAATATAGTGAAAGTTTAGATTATGAACTTTCAGTGGTAGAGCCAGTTAAAGTTGATGGTGAGGTTGTAAGTAGTTCGGGTATTAGGCATAACCTTCTTGAAGGAAATATAGAAAAGGCTAATAAATTTCTTGGCAGACCATTTATGATGTGTGGAAATGTAATAGAAGGTAAACAAATTGGGAGAACTATAGAATTCCCCACTATAAACTTAAATTATGATAAAAGGTTTATAGTTCCCAGTGGTGGAGTATATGGCAGTATAGTAGAGATTAAAAATATTTTTTATAAAGGTATTACCAATGTTGGGTATAATCCTACTGTACAAGGAAAAAAATTAAGTGTTGAAACTCATATTTTGAATTTTAACAGTGATATTTATGGAGAAGAAGCAAAAATATATTTCATAGAAAAAATAAGAGATGAGAAAAATTTTGGAAATGTTGATGAATTAAAAAAACAATTAACCAAGGATAAAAACTATATAGCAAGTAAAAATTATTCACATTATTTTAGTGAAATATGTTAATAACTAATTTTTACATAAATTATAATTAAATTATTTTTTCTATTTACAAAGTAATTATAATTTGATATACTTTTAAAGGAACCTTATGCTAGGTGTTCTGAATGCCAACGGAATACATGGCCTATGGCGATTTAACAATTGGAGGTGCATACTAATGGAAAAGGCAAGAAAACAAGAAATAATGCAAACATATGCAAGAACAGAAGGAGATACAGGTTCTCCAGAAGTTCAAATAGCATTATTAACAGAAAGAATCAAAGAATTAACTGAGCATTTAAAAGTTCACAAAAAAGATCACCACTCTAGAAGAGGTCTTTTAATGATGGTTGGACAAAGAAAAGGACTTTTAAGCTACTTAAAGAAGCAAGATATCGAAAGATACCGTACTATAATTGCTAAATTAGGAATTAGAAAATAATAAAATAATTAAGAGCGGCAAAGCCGCTCTATTATTTTAATTAAATTCAAAAAAAGAAGATAATATATTATAAATAATATATATATTAAAAACCGAGAGGAGGAAAAACAATGTCAAAAATATTAACTACTTCTGTAGCCGGAAGAGAAATGAAAATAGAGCTTGGTAAAGTTGGAGCATTATCAGATTGTGCTATGTTTATAAGTTATGGAGATACTGTAATACTTGTAAACGTAAATGCATCACCAGAACCAAGACAAGGAATTGACTTTTTCCCACTAAGTGTAGAGTATGAAGAAAGATTATATGCCGTAGGTAAAATTCCAGGAGGATTCCTTAAAAGAGAGGGCAGACCTTCAGAAAAAGCTATACTTAACTGTAGAGCAATTGACAGGCCTATTAGACCACTATTTCCCAAAGGATATAGAAATGATGTTCAGATAGTTTGTACAGTTGTTTCTGTGGATCAAGATAATTCACCAGAAATACTAGCTATGAATGCTGCTTCAATAGGTTTGCTATTATCTAGTATTCCATTTGTAGATGCAGTTGCAACAGTATCTGTTGGCTTAATTGATGGTAAATTCGTTGTGAATCCAGTATCAAAAGAGAGAGAACTAAGTACACTACAATTAACTGTATGTGCAACTAAAGATAGAGTTATGATGATAGAAGCAGGCGGAGATGAAATTCCAGAAGAAACAATGATTGAAGCCATAGACTTTGGATTCAATGCATGTCAATCTATAATAGCATTCCAAGAGGAAGCAAGAGCTAAATTTGGTAAAGTTAAGCCAGAACCAGTTCTATATAAAGTAGATTCAGAATTAAAAAGTGATATAAGAAACTTTGCTTTTGATATGTTAAAAGAAGCTATGTATATCATTGATAAAGATGAAAGAAATGAAAAAGTAAGCGAAATTAAATCTAAAATTAATGAAGAATTCGCTGAAAAATATGCAGATAAAGGCAGCGATATAGCTGAGACTGTATACAGTATTCAAAAAGAAATAGTAAGAAATATGTTGCTTAAAGACAAGAGAAGACCTGATGGTAGAGCTTTTGATCAAATCAGACCTATATCTTGCGAAACATCATTACTTCCAAGAACTCATGGTACAGGATTATTTACAAGAGGATTAACACAAGTTATGACAGTTGCAACACTTGGAGCTCTTGGAGATGTTCAAATAATTGATGGCATAGGAGAAGAAGACTTCAAGAGATATATGCATCATTATAACTTCCCAGCATACAGTGTAGGAGAAGTAAGACCACTTAGAGGACCAGGAAGAAGAGAAATTGGACATGGAGCACTAGCTGAAAGAGCATTAGAACCACTAATACCTTCTGTAGAAGAATTCCCATATGCAATTAGACTTGTTTCAGAAGTATTAAGTTCTAACGGATCTACATCTCAAGCAAGTGTATGCGGAAGTACTTTAGCATTACTTGATGCAGGAGTTCCAATAAAGAGACCAGCTGCAGGTATTGCAATGGGACTTATTACTAGTGAGGACCTAAGCGAAGAAGCTGTTATCACTGATATTCAAGGAATTGAAGATTTCTTTGGTGACATGGACTTTAAAGTGGCGGGTACTGAAAAAGGTATTACTTCAATACAAGTTGATACAAAAATCAAAGGACTATCTAAGTATTGTGTAAGAACTGCTATAGAGGATGCAAGAACTGCAAGAATGTTTATACTAGGTAAAATTAATGATTGTATATCTGCACCAAGAGAAGAGCTTTCTAAGTATGCACCAAGAATGTATACTATAAATATTAAACCTGATAAAGTTAGAGATATTATAGGACCAGGAGGAAAGGTAATTAAGAAAATAATTGCTGATACTGGAGTTAAAATAGATACTAATGATGACGGTAAGATAGTGATAATGTCTAATGACAGTGAAAGTGCTAATAAAGCATTACAGATTATAAAAGATATCACAAAAGAAGTAGAAGCTGGTGAAATATATCTTGGTAAGGTTACTAGAATTATGGCCTTTGGTGCTTTTGTAGAAGTAATTCCAGGCAAAGAGGGCTTAGTACACATATCAAAACTTGCCAATGAAAGAGTAAATAAAGTTGAAGATGTAGTATCTATTGGAGACGAAATACTTGTAAAAGTAACAGAAATCGATGCACAAGGAAGATTAAATCTTTCAAGAAAAGATGCATTAAAAGATAGTGAAGAAGCTAAAACTGAAGAAGTTAAAACAGAAGAATAAAAGTGATTAAAATAAAAAGGTAAAATACCTTTTTATTTTTTATTTTGCCCATTTTTAATTAATAGGTTGAAAGTACAGGCCTTATTGGCTAAATAAATACTTTGGTAATTCATCCGTATACAAAAATATAAGCACATATTGGTGTACAATTTCATAAATTATATTATAATTGTATTAAGTTTTATCTGTTTACTCATAAACCTATAATTTAAATCATATTAATCATAGTAATTATAAGTGAAACTTTCAGGTGGGTATTAAAACACTACCAAGATTTGATTTCATTTATTTTATGCCACTTCTTTTTTAGTTTTCATTAAGAGTACTGAGAACATTTTAGTGGCTAAACATCAATCAAAATTATATATGAGGTGATATAAATGGAAGAAAAGTATAGGTACTTGAGTGAGATGGAAAGATATGAAATAATCAATATTAATGACGGAGATAAGTATAGTATTCTAGGCAACAACGATATAGTAGTTAATGAAAACGGGGAACTTAAGTTATTGTTACTTTCAGATGGAAAATCTAATAAAATGTTTTTTAAAAGTAATGAAATGTTAGAAGTATCTTGGGATTATGTTAAAAAAATAGGTTCTAAGACTATAATTATTGATGTGGATGGAGAAACACTTAGAAAAACGCACATATGACATGGAGGTAAATATGGATATAGTTGTTCAGAAATTTGGTGGTACATCAGTATCTAGTGAAGAAAATAGAAAATTAGTTGTGAAAAAAATAAAAAATGCTATAAACAGCGGATATAAGCCAGTAGTAGTAGTATCAGCAATGGGGAGAAAAGGATCACCATATGCTACGGATACACTTCTTTCTTTAATTGATGAGAAATTCAAGCTAAATAACCCAAGAGCTTTGGATTTACTTTTATCCTGTGGTGAAACTTTGAGTACTGTGGTAATGTGTAATGATTTACTCAGAGAAGGTATATCTGCTATTCCGCTTATGGGCGGAGAAGCTGGGATTAAAACTGATGATAATTTTAATAATGCATCTATACTAGATGTAAAGCCAGAAAGCATACTAAAGGTATTAGAAGAAGGTAAGATACCTGTAGTAGCTGGATTCCAAGGAATTAGTCCTGATGGATGTATCACAACCATTGGAAGGGGTGGTAGTGATGTCACTGGAGCAATACTAGGAGCTGCATTAAAAGCTATGGAAGTTCAAATATATACTGATGTAGACGGAATAATGACAGCAGATCCAAGAATTGTGTCAGATGCATCACTAATACAAAGTATAAGTTATGATGAGGTGTTCCAATTTTCAGATCAAGGAGCTAAGGTAATACATCCTAGAGCGGTGGAAATATCAAGAAAATATAATATTCCA
>DAMAVY010000258.1:0-5248 GCA_032077725.1 Clostridium sp.
GAATTCTTTGAATGTCAACATCACTAATAGTAATAACATCTTCAAATACAAACATAGATTCCTTAATTTTCTCTGCAAGTTCCACATTTTCTCGTTCAAGACCTTCAGTAATATTCTTTTCAGTAGTTCTATCAACTTGGTTAAGTATATTAACTAGAGATTGAACTCCACCGATTTCACTACTTTCACTAGAAACTACTGAAGATAATTTACTATTAAGTACTCTTTCAATTTCAGTAACTACTACTGGGTAAATATTACTCATTGTAGCTACTCTGTAAGCAACATCACTCTGTAATTCCGATGGAAGTGCAGAAAGAATTTGTCCTGCCTTATCAGGTTGAAGATGACATAGAATGAGAGCTATAGTTTGTGGATGTTCGCTAGAAATTACATTCATAAGTTGGCTAGCATCAGCCTTTCTCGCAATAGAAAATGGTCTAAATTGTTGAGAAACCTCAGTAACCTTTTCCATAATATCGTTAGCTTTTTGAGAACCTAATGCTTTTGATAACATATTTCTAGCATAATCTAGTCCGCCCTCCATGATGTAATCTTTAGCCTTGTTTATCTCCATAAACTCATCTAAAACAACTTGTCTTTGTTCTGACTTAACTGAAGACATATTAGCAACTTCATAGGTAATTTTTTTTATATCATTTTCACCTAATTTTTTAATAACACTTGCTGAAACATCTGGACCCAAAGAAATAAATAGTACTGCTGCTTTCTGAATTCCTGTAAATTTATCTGTTTTAGACATTACTATCTCCCTTCATCGTCTGCAAGCCAAGATTTTATTATTTCAGCCACCTGTTCAGGTTTCTTTTCTGCATATTTCTTAACTTCTCTCATTATTTTTTCATTATCAGTTTCCGCTTCTAAATTTAATTCAGCATATAAATCTGCAACGGTTTCTAATTTATCATTTTCATTATCTCCCACAACTACATTTAACCCCTCTAAAGTATCTTCTGATTCATCATAATATTCTATTTCATTTTTCTTTTTCTTACTTCTTAATATAGAAATTAGTACGATAACAAGAATTAGTCCTAAAACCCCACCTGCACCTAGTGCAATAAGTTTATTTCTCTGAGATTTAGCTTCTTCAGCTTTCATAGCTTTTATTTCTTCTTCTGCCTGGGTTTTGAAATCCTCATTAAACGCTAAACTTTCAACGGATATTCCATCTCCTCTAGTAGCATTATATCCGATAGCATCAGATACTAAATTTGTTATAGTTCCTTTTGTAGCCTCATCTATAGCTCCATTCACTACAACTGAAGCCGTTATTCTTTCAACTTCACCAGGTGCCTTTACTACTGTTTCTTCTTTCTTAGAATTATTGTAATTCTTTGTTTCCTCAGAATTTCCACCGTTGGTAGTTTTAGTATTTCCTGTAGATTGAGTATTGGTCATATTATTATCCACTGTACTTCCTGATGTATTGGCTGTATCTCCATTATTATTTGTAATGTTATGTTCACTTACTACAGCTGATCCTTTTGGATCATAAATCACATTATTCTGTTTTACAGCATCAAAATTAAGTTCAGCGTTTACCGATACCTTAACATTATCTTTATAAATAGGATCTAAAACGTTTAGAATTTTAGCTTCATATTCTTTTTCCACTTGTTTCGTTGAAGCTAGTTGGTTCTCCGTACTAGCAGACTTTGCGCCCTCTTCTTCATCGAATATCCCCTCAGTAAGCAAATTAAGATTATCAGATACTATTGTTACATCTTTTTTATCCAAATTTTCCACACTACCAGAAACTAAAAACACAATGGCTTTAACCTGTTCTTCTGTTAGTTTACTTCCGGAAACTAACTGTAGTGTTACTGATGCACTAGCAGGGGAAGCTTCTGTTATAAAAGCTGAATCATTAGGTAAAACTAAATTTACCTTTGCGTTTTCTACTTCATCAAAAGCTTTAATTGTTCTCTCAAGTTCACCTGAAAGAGCTCTTTGATACATAATTCTTGACTCTTCTTCTGTAGCTCCAACACTACTTTTATCAAAAAGTTCAAATCCCTTACTTCCTTCTGTTATTGGAACTGTTGAAAGCATTTCCATTCTAAGTTTATCAACCTGTGACTCTTCGACCAAAATCGAATTTCCTTTTATTATGTACGCAGTTCCTTTACTGTCTAAATTAGCTAAAATGTTACCTGAATCTTCTGTTCCCAAATCGGAAAATAAAACAGCATACTTTGGTTTAACTGATACATAGATTAGTGTTCCTATAGCTATTACTAGCACCACCACAATAATTACCAAAGATGTCTTTCTAGTTTTTGACATAGAATTCCATTTGTCTTTTATTTTCTTCATTAGCTCTGAGAGCTTATTCATCTATCCATTACCTCCATTATACTTGCATATTATTAAATTCCTTATAAGCATCAACAAGCTTATTTCTTATTTGAATAGCAAGTTCTAATGACATGGATGCTTCTTCTGTGGTTAACATAACTTCATTAATACTTTTGTCACCAGCAAGATATCCAGTAATACTATCATCTGCCTCAACCTGTTTATCATTTACCTTTTGTAATTCTTCCTTCATAATATCTGCAAAACCAGTATTTATGCCCTGAGATGACTTGTCCTTTTCCTTTGATGTATCATTAACGTCATAAATATTTAATAAGTCCTTTTGAAAAATTGTTGTGTTTGGTATGTAAGTATTTATCATGAATCATTACTCCTATCTATTATTTACCTATTTCTAAACTTTTTAAAAACATACTCTTTTGCGCATTCATTGCATTTATATTTGCCTCATAGGCTCTACTTGAAGCCATAAGTTCTACCATTTCGTTAGAAATAGTTACATTGGGCATTGTTACAAAACCTTCCTCATCCGCATCCGGATGACTTGGATTGTATATTTTCGGAAGTTCAGATTCATCGTCAACGATTCCCACTGATTTAATTCCTTGTAACTTTTCTTCTACCTTTCCAGTACTATTGTTATAAATGTCTTCTAGATTTTGCTGAAAAAGTGCAATCTTTCTTACATAGGGCTTCCCATCTTCTCCCCTTGTAGTTTCTGCATTTACGATATTAGACGAAATAGTATCCATCCTTAATCTTTCTGCTGAAAGACCACTAGCAGAAATTCTTAATCCTCTAAATGCCTCCATTCTTAGTTTCCTCCTTTAATAACTCTACTAGTATTATTTAGATTTTCACTTACAAGCCTAACTAAAGATTCATACATCATAGTGTTAGCCGCCTGACTTGTCATTTCACTCTCAATGTCTACATTGTTTCCATCTTCCCTCATAGATGAGCTTTTATCAACCTTTACCTGAATTTCATCACTGCTAACTCCTATATGTCTATTATCTGTAGTTTTCATTTCATTATTTGTAGCTGTTTCCTCCATTACTTGTTCAAAAGGAACATAATACCTCTTATAATTCTTAGTATTTATATTAGCAATATTATTTGCAATAGCTTTATTTGCTTCTGTTGTTACATTTAAAGATTTTTTCATTAATCCATATACTTCATTTTGTGACATCTTTTACCTCCATTATTTTAAATCATATATAATTCTATTGTATTAGACAAAAACTCCTCAATTCCTTCTTTTTTATAAATTCTTCATAATTATTTTCATGAAAATTGATTAAAATTACAATTATGAAATTAATATACAAAAAAGCTACTCCTAAGAGTAGCTTAAATGCTAATAAAGACATAAAGACAAATTAAAATTACGTCATTACCCATAAAGGCGTAAATAGAAATTATAATCACGTCATTACCCATAAAAACAAAAAGTAAAATCACTCTTCGGCAGCTGGCTGGCATACCCAAAGGCTTAGCCCCTATAGTTTTGCGTCACTAGTTTTCACTAGTTTTGCTAATATTTTTTTCTTCTATTTACATTATATTCTATATGTTATTATATTTCAACAATAATTTTTTTATTTTTCAATAATTTAAATATTAAGGCATTAAATAACTTTAACTACCGGGTAAATTCAATTTACCTAGTGGAAATATTAGCTAATATCTGTAAGATATCTTGTGGAAACTTGTTTGTTTGTGCCATCATAGCAATACCAGATTCCACAAGTATGGAATTTTTTGAGTACTCAATCATTTCTGCAGCTATATCAGCACCAGTGATCTTTGCTTCTGCTCCTTCAACTTTTAATCCAATTTCTTCTGTA
This sequence comes from Clostridium sp., assembly GCA_032077725.1. Classification (GTDB taxonomy): domain Bacteria; phylum Bacillota; class Clostridia; order Clostridiales; family Clostridiaceae; genus Clostridium_J. Next base: position 4,197 of record DAMAVY010000258.1, read on the forward strand.
GTCTCCCCAGTTGATTCCATTCTATTACATAAAGCTCCCAATTTTCCTCTTCCGGCATTAAGCTTGTTAATAGCAGAATCTATTCTGTTAAGTCCATCGCTTACATTAGTTGTGCTAATTTTTCCACTTCCATCTATATTTACAAGACCAAAACCTTCTGAAGTGAAGTTACAAGTTGGAATTTTTATCATATCCTCACTAGTACTTCCAATAAGTAACCCTACAGTATCACCAGGTTTATTGCTACCTGACAATAATTTAATTCCATTCATCTCAGTATTATTTGCCACATAGGTTACATTCTCTAAAATACTATTAATCTCATTTTGAATAATAGCCTTATCATTTTCAGTATTAGCACCACCAGCTTGAACCATAAGTTCTCTAGCTCTTTGGAGAGAATTGCTAATACTTTGCATTCCCCCATCTGTAGTTTGAAGAAGACTCGTACTATCTTGAATATTCCTACTAGCCATTTGAAGGCCCCTAATTTCTAGCTTTAACTTGTCACTCTTAGCCATTGCATTAGGATCGTCCTTATAACTTTGTAATTTATATCCTGAACTTATAGTACTATAGCCTTTAGACTGTGCTTTTAAATTGTCCTTATAACCATTGTATATCCTTAAGGCAGACATATTTCTACTTAATCTCATATTATCTCACTCCGTATTATTTTATTGAACTCTATTTTTTATTGAACTCTATTATAGTTATTTATCGTAACAGGAAGTAAAAACTTTAGTTCAATGGACAGTTGACAATTGACAATTACTTATATCAATGGACAATTGAGAATTGACAATTGACAATTACTTGTATCAATTGACAATTGAGACTAGCTAGTGGTAATTAAAGTTGATTTTTTGTTGTTTTAACAATAGAATTTAACAATTTGTTTAACTCCTTGCAATCGTGAATTATTGAAGCAAATTTGATTTCATCAAGATAATCTGTGTCTTTAAGAAGTTCAAGCCAGTATTCTGTTTCTGAAGCTTCCTTAAGTGCACAGATAATCTTGATGAAATCAAATTTGCTTCAATAATTCACGA
>DAMAVY010000259.1:0-5235 GCA_032077725.1 Clostridium sp.
GCATCTGCTAGTTCTACCGGTGAAATATCAATATCAACATAATCCTTTAACCATTTAACTGGATATTTCATAATCTTCCTCCTTACTTCTTAAAACTGATTTAAGAATCTCATATCACTTTCATATAATAGTCTGATATCATCAATGCCATATTTAAGCATTACAATTCTATCAAGTCCAAATCCAAATGCAAATCCACTATATTTTTCGGGATCAATTCCGCAATTTCTAAGAACGTCTGGATGAACCATGCCACATCCTACAATTTCTATCCAACCACTGCCCTTACAAACGCTACAGCCTTTACCACCGCATACAAAACAAGTTGCATCCATTTCTGCTGATGGCTCTGTGAATGGGAAATGATGTGGTCTAAATTTAACTTTCATTTCATCTCCAAACATCTTTTGGATAAACATTTCTAAAGTGCCTTTTAAATCTGTAAAAGTTATTCCTTCTCCTACAACAAGACCTTCAATTTGATAAAATATTGGTGAATGAGTTGCATCCACTGCATCAGAACGATAAACTTTCCCTGGAGCAATCATCTTTATTGGAGGTTTTTGATTTTCCATTGTTCTTATCTGTATTGGAGAAGTTTGTGTCCTTAAAACAATATTGTCATTTATATAGAAAGTATCTTGTTCTCCTCTTGCTGGATGATCCTTTGGTATATTTAAAGCTTCGAAATTGTAATGATCATATTCAACTTCTGGTCCTTCTTCTATAGAAAATCCCATAGATAAAAATATATCATTTATTTTTTCAAGAGTTAAATTTAATGGATGCTTCTTACCTACAGTTTGTTTATTACCAGGCATTGAGATATCAATTACCTCACTACTTAACTTTGCTGCTTTCTCTGCATTTTTTATCATATTGATTTTTGATTCTAAAGCAGCTTCTATTTCCTCTCTTACCTCATTAGCAATTTTGCCTAGCACAGGTCTTTCTTCTGCAGATAATTTTCCCATACCTCTTAAAATTGATGTTAGTTCTCCTTTTTTGCCTAGATATTTTACTCTAAGATTTTCTAGTTCAGCTTTCTCAATTATTCCATTTAAGTTCTCTAGGGCATTTTTTTTAATCAGTTCTAATTGTTCTTTCATATCTTAAACTCCTTTCTAAATTATCACAATTTATTTAATGAAAGCTCAGTTTTAGTACTAACTTGTATCTTACTTAAAACAGAGCATTAATAAACAAAGTTCTTAGTATCAGTATCATCGATACTTACTAACAGAGTTCTTAGCATCAGTCTTTTCGATGCTTAGAAATCGTTGTCCTTTAGGGGAAATCGTTATCCAAAGACGTAGCCGCCCTTAACTCTCACTTGAAGAAAAGCAGAGAGTCCAGGTCTTCGATTTGGTGCGAATCGCTTTCACAGAGTGCGATGGGAGTAGGGCGGGTATTCATCGGATAAAAAACACATATTCCGCCTTAAAAGCTTCACTTTTGGTACAAAAAAAACCGCCCCTAAAAGGGACGGAATATCCGCGGTACCACCCTAGTTGAATTTCCCATGAAATTCCTCTTAGTAAATTTATCGACTATAGCCGCTAATTACTACTATTAGTTCATAATTAGTACTCAGAAGTGAACTTCGAAATAACTTTTATAGGAAAAGCTTTCAGTCTATGGCTTATCCTCCCTTATATAAAAATTTAAATCTACTCTCTTCGTCATCGTATATTTATTTAATTATTTTAATGTTATTTTTTATATTATTTAAAATATAAAGCTCATTTATCTTATTAAAACCATTAATTCTAGATTATTAAATCCAATATTTAAATAATAACTGTAATAAGCACAATAAATAGTATAACTATATTCTCACTTATTAGAGTTATTATACCTATAATATATTAAAATTTCAAGTATTAGTACTTATTCAATATTAACTTTTGTCTTACCCCTTCATAAATCATTATGGATGCTGCTATTGCAACATTTAATGATTCCGCATTTCCCAGCATTGGAATTTTCACCTTAGAAGTAGCAATATTCATAACTTCATCACTAATTCCATTGCCTTCATTGCCTACTGCGATTATTGAATTATTTACTAGATTAACTTCATAGAAATTTTTATCTGTTTGAAGTGAACTACATATTAAATTATATTTTTTGTTAATTAAAGTTTTTACAAAGGATAAATTTTCATCATGAATTATTGGAATGTTAAATACAGATCCCATAGTTGATCTTAAAGTCTTTTCATTGTACAAATCTACTGTACCTTTACTAAGTATAATACCTTTACATCCTGCACTATGAGCAGTTCTGATTATTGTTCCCAAATTACCTGGATCTTGGACTTTATCCACCAAAATATATAATCCATCTTCTATAAAAGGTTCTTCATCCTTCATATTAACTATGGCTAAAACACCTTGTGAATTTTCCGTACCTGAAATTCCTTTGAACAAATTATCATCTATTACAAATGTATTTTCTGAGTAACTCTCCATATATGAAGAAAATTTTTCTTTAAATTTATTAAAAGAGCTTTCTTTTACAAAAATTTTATCTATATTAAATTTTGATTTAAGTCCTTCTTCAACAAATCTAAATCCTTCAATAAGAAATTTTTTATTTTCTGCTCTATACTTTTTCTCTCTAAGTTTTTTTATATCTTTTAACGTATTATTATCTTTACTAGTTATAAACTGCACCTGTTTTTCTCCTTATCTAACTAAACGTTCGATACTATTAATTTCAGCAGTTCCACCTATAGCAACTATTATATCCCCTTCTTGTATAATTTCATCTGCAGATAGAGATACATCTATACTATTATCTCTTTTAATAGCTACTACATTAATTCCATATTTTGATCTCAAGTTTAATTCTTTTAGTGAATTTCCTTCCCATTCTTTAGGTGTTACAAGCTCTGCAATACTAAAGTCTGGTGATAATTCTATATAGTCTAGTATACTAGAAGAACAAAGGTTATGTGCTACTCTAATTCCCATATCACGCTCTGGGAATATAACTCTATTTGCACCTATTTTATATAGAACTTTAGCATGAAGTGGATTATTAGCCTTAGTTATTATGTGTTTTACGTTCATTTCCTTAACTAAAAGCGTAGATAAAATGTTAGCCTGAATATCAGCACCTATACTGATTATAGCCACATCAAAGTTTCCTATACCGAGAGCTCTTAAACTATTCTCATCATTAGCATCTACTTGTACCGCATGTGTAACTTTATCTGCAATATTTTGTACAACTTCTTCATCAATATCTACAGCTAAAACATCATTACCAAGTGCATACAAAGTTTCCGCTACTGAAGTTCCAAATCTTCCTAAACCTATTACTACAAATTGTTTCTTTTTCATAAATATCCCTCCATATAAATAGAATTAAACCCAATTATATACATTGGTCTATTCCCCAATAGAAAATATATATAGTATAAAAATGTAACAAATGCTACATTTCTATACTATATATACTTACTTCTATGATACATCAAAATAATAATAAAATCCAGAGATATGACTTATGCCACTCTCTGGTCTCTATTAATTTAGATTTTATTTAACCTTGAATATGCTTCTTAGCAACTTCTACTAATTCCGCAAATGCTTTTGGATCGTTGATTGCTATTTCAGAAAGCATTTTTCTATTTATATCAACTCCAGCAAGTTTCATTCCATTCATAAATTTTGAATAAGAAAGATCATTCATTCTAGCAGCTGCATTTATTCTAGCTATCCATAGTTTTCTGAAATCTCTCTTCTTTAATTTTCTTCCAACATAAGCATTTCTTAATGCTCTAATTACTGATTCATTAGCAGTTTTAAATAGCTTGCTTTTTCCACCGTAGTATCCTTTTGCAAGTTTTAATACTTTTTTATGTTTTTTACGACTATTCATCGCTCTTTTTACTCTTGCCATTATATTTACCTCCTAGATAACCATATACTATAAGTATGGTAGTAATTTTTTCATTATTTTCTCTTGAGTGCTTGAAACATATCCTGTTTTTCTAAGATTTCTCTTAGTTTTAGCGCTTTTTTTAGTTAATATATGGCGTCTAAAAGCTTTAGATCTTTTTAACTTACCTGTTCCTGTTTTTTTGAATCTTTTTGCAGCACCTCTATGTGTTTTCATTTTTGGCATTGTAAAGTCCTCCTCTCAGTTATGCTCTTTTTGGAGCTAATATCATTATCATATTTCTTCCTTCTTGCCTAGCTGGCTTCTCGATAATAAAACAATCTCCCAACTTTTCAACAAAAAGGTTTAATATCTTGTGTCCCATCTGTGAGTTTCCTATTTCTCTTCCTCTAAATCTCACAGTAACTTTGACCTTATCTTCATCTAATAAAAATTTTCTAGCGTTATTAGCTTTTATTTCGATATCATGCTCTTCAGTAGTAGCACCTAATCTAATCTCTTTAACTGTAACAACCTTCTGTTTTTTCTTAGCTTCTTTTTCTTTCTTCTGTTGTTCATAAACAAATTTACCAAAATCCATTATTTTGCATACCATAGGTTTTGCATTAGGGGATAAAACCACTAAATCAAGTTCCTTTTGCATAGCCATCTCTAATGCTTCTTTAGTAGGCATTACACCTAATGCTTCTCCATTAGAACTAATAACTCTGATTTCTTTGTCTCTTATCTCTTCATTCATCATGAAGTCTTTATTTTTACTAATAATAGTCACCTCCGGTTTTTTATAACCATATATAAAATAAAAAGGACAGCGAACGCCGTCCTGTTATTACAATAATGTAAATAAACTTTAACCATGCTAGCAATGCTGCAAGGTGAGAAACGGCTGTTTCTTCTTGTTAAAATCATATTCTCTTTTTCATTAACAAAACTAAGTTTACTATATATTTATATTGCTGTCAATAGGTATTTTAATAGTTTCTTTTAAAATACTACATTCATTGCATCCATTACAATATTCAACCCTATCTTCAAATACTCTTTCAATAGTGTTAATCAATTCTTTATTTTTATACCTATTTGGTGAATGAATAACAATTTTCTTAGGACAAGTAGTTATCAAACCACTAATTACCAAATCATCTTTGCTAATATCCACTATATTTTTATTTTCACACAATTCACTTAAAAGTGTTGTCATCATATCATTTCCAAATTCATCTTTTAGTATATATTCTCCATCACTTTTTCCAATATAAATATCCACTCTTTCTAACTTACTTTCTTGTACTTCCACAAAATATTTTAGAAGGCTTATAAACT
>DAMAVY010000260.1:0-3140 GCA_032077725.1 Clostridium sp.
TTTATTGGTGAATTTTATCATTGTATCTGATGCATGAATTTTATCAAAATCGAAGTCATTATCATTTATATCTATCCATCTTCTCATAGATGCCAAGGTTAAAAATATGTTAACCCCACCCCATTGTAGCCTACTATAATTAGTAAAATCTTCTGCATTCAACTGTTCAGCCCAATAGTCCAAATAATTACGCGTTAATTTCCAAGCCCTATCTTCCTTATCTAAGTTAAAGGTTTCACCCGCTATATATTGTAGTACATACCTTAAAATATTTCTTTTACTATACTCATGTAAATAATAATATTGTGAACGTGGATATCTTAAAGATTCAAATTTAATAACTCCTTCTGAATCTATCTTCATTTTACTTTTACCTGAATATAACTTAGGAAATTCTTCACATAACAGTGCGTAAACAAAGCCATTCATTATTTTTCTAAGACAATCATAATGCATTTCTTTGTCATAAATATAGTCAAAATCACATTCAGCTTTCAATTTTTTATAAGGTAAATGAATATTCACACTTAATGAAAAATTATAGAATTTTTCGGTTGTAGAGAACAAAGCTCCTGTTTCTATTAATAAATTATTGTATGCTAAATTCAGATGATAAATATATTTATATAAAGGATATTCAGGATTTATACTATCAAAAATAACTTTATCAATCTTGTTTTCAATTTCTTCAATTTTATCTTTCTCAATATACATTTTATTCCCCATGCATATAAATCAATTTGCAATTAATCTTTAAAAATTAATCCATCACAATATTTTTAAAAGTTATTTAGCCAATGAACTTATTATTACCAAAACATCCATTATCCCCATTAAGTGGACTTTATGAACTCCACATTATAGACATACTGGTCATGCTCATGAAAATCAATAACTTCATTTTTCTCTTGAAAAATAATAATTACTATCCCCATTTTTTATAAGCTCGTCTACTTGTATTATACTACAAATTTTATCAATATATTTAAATTAGCCCTATTATTTTCCTTTTATTTTCATTTATATTTTAGACTAAAGCGTCGTCCTCTCAATAACTATCTAACAAAAAAAGATAGCAAAACTTCATTATAAAGTTTTACTATCTTTGGGTTTTTTCAAAGTAATGAAGATACTTAGCTCAGTATGCGTTTATCATCTTCATCCTCTGGTGAAATTTTATACATTACGCCTGGAACACCTGGATTTCTATCTTGGATAAACTTTGCTTTATTATACTGAATCCATCCCATAATAACAGCATGATTCTGCATCATAAATTCTCGCCATTCCACATTAATTCTGATTCTTTTATGTAAATCCACCTCGGCATCAACAATGTCGTAGAAAAATTCATTATTCGCCTTACTGAATCCATTAAGATAGCTGATGAATCTTTTGTAGCTCTTACAATCAATATATTCTTTTCCTTCCTTTTCAACAAACGGCTTTATCAAACGATAGGGCACATAGTCCGTAAGATGCTGCTTATCAACTTGAAGTTTATCATCATACTTTTGAATAAATCTCATTAGATGTTCTCGAGAAGGTGCTTTATTATTCAAATCTTCTTTCACACACTCATATAAAATCCGTATTGCATGTTCAAGAAAATTTTCTGCGTTTCCATTTACTGTATGTCCTAATCTGAGATGATAATGTGTCACAGTTCTCCAAGCTTCCCATATCATTTCGTTAATTATGTCCTCAAAGGTAAACTCCTCTACCTTCGAAGGTATCAATCTCATTATTGCTTCGAGCCAGAAAAATTTATACCCTTGATCATTATTACTCAAAAGTCGTTCAAATTTTTTTATATCCAATTTATTTGAATACAGTGTTGTACTGAGATTATTCTGATCTCCCATCTATTCCACCTTCCTGCTCAACTTCGTATTTGTTTTGCAATATCAAGAAATTCATGTATGTTTGAAATCACTTCATTAACATCTGAATCTGGTCCCCAACTAATTCTGATTGAACATTCAATTTGATCTACCGGAATACCCATAGCAACCAATACATAACTTGGAACATAATTCTTAGAGGTACAAGCCGACCCATTAGAAACTCCACAATATTCCTTCGCAGTAATCATAAGTGCTTCAGACGATACCCTCGGCATGCAAACATTGAGAGTACTTTCGACACAATAATCTGGCTCTCCATTGATAATAAACTCTATTCCAGAGCTTTCTAACTCCTCAAGTAGCTTCATCTTTATTTGGTGTACCTTTAAGGCATTTTTCTGATATTCTCTTTCGGCTATTTCACAAGCCTTACCACATCCAGCAACTAATGCAACAGGAATTGTTCCAGGCCTAATTCCATGTTCTTGCTGTCCACCAAACATTATTCCTTTCACAGGCGGAAGTTTATACTTTTTCTTCCTTAATACTAAAACTCCAACCCCTTGTGGTCCCATAAGTTTATGTGCGCTAAATGATAACAAATTATATTTGAGCGCACGTATTTCATCTACAAGTTTTCCGCAACTTTGCGTTGCATCAATATGAAATAAAACCCCCCTTGTATCTAGACTCTCTCCAATCTCTTTTACTGGTTGAATTATTCCAGTTTCGTTATTGACATGCATCACGCTGACAAGAAGTGTGTCGTCACGAACCTTACTTAAGATGGTATCTGCACAAACTCTTCCTGATCGATCCGGTGATATAATTTCAATATCAAATCCTTCTTGAGTGAGGTGTTTTACTGTTTCTATTACTGCTTTATGTTCTATTGCTGTAGTAATAATATGTTTTTTCCCTGTTGACTCAGCATAATCTTTTAATCCTCGAATTGCGATATTATTACTTTCAGTTGCACCACTGGTAAAAAAAACTTCATCTGACGACACTCTCAAGAGACTTGCTACCTGCTTACGTGCATTCTCAACTACACTTCTTGCATTCTCTCCATAATTATGAGTTCTGCTATCAGCATTCCCTATTTTGTTTCTATATACTTCCACCATAACATCTAAAACCCGCAAATCAACTGGAGCCGAAGCATTATAATCCAAATATATACTCATTTCTATTTCTCCTTAGTCGTTAGTTTTACTAGGTCATCAAAGGTTTTAATAAATCCAGTTCCACATAGATGAGATATTCCTCTATCCATATTTAATCTAAAATACT
>DAMAVY010000260.1:3150-5222 GCA_032077725.1 Clostridium sp.
CGCCACAGTATCATCATCTGTCGATAAATTCATCTGAAGACACCAAGCTTTTACCAACGCTTCGTACAGTTCATAATAATCTCCGCCAAACGTAACCCAAGACATTTCCAAGTTACTATCTGCAATGATCTGTATATCAGTTGGAAGCGTTTTTTCACTTAAGGAATAGCAAAGTGCCCATCTACATAATACATTCCAATTTTTTATTCCAGTCTTTCCCTTCAATCTTGACAATTGATCTTTTGCCTGTTGAGAAAGGCGAACTTGTTTCATTATCATATTTTCGCTCCAATCAAGTATCCTCTTTGTATAGAAGTACTTTGTGTTGTTTCATCATACTTAAGAGTAAATTCGTCACCAACATTTTCTTTCATTAATTTGTAATAATTATCGTCAATCTCTGAATCTGTTGATAATATAATCGTTTGTTCTCCAGCGTTCGGAAAATAAGTCTGAATTAACGCAGTTCTATGCAATGAATCTAATCGTGACAAAGGTGTATCAATAATCACTGGTAGCTTCTTTTTAGAGCAGATGGCAAGTGCCCATAATATAGAAATCACCATCAACTGCTGTTCTCCTGCTGATAAAGAATCTTTTGGAACCTCTTTTCCTTCCTCAAAAATATATTTCATATTTAAAGTTTCTGAATTCATCTCAATTCTTTGAATTAAATTCTTCTTATTAGCTAGTTTTTTATAACAGGAAGTAATGGTCTCTGCTAGAACATCCGTTTTTCTCTTCTGCAATTCAATCTGATACTTTTCTATGATACTCAGTGCCATATTGGAATATTTAATTGTACGATCCACGCTATCTCTTAACTCAGCCGTTGAAAGATATGACTCTACATACCTATTGAATTCTGTAGTAGCAGAAATGACTTTTGCGTTAGCTGTACTTCTCCTTTGTCCCAGTCCAGACATTCTGACCTTATCATCAATAAGTTTTTGTTCTGCCTTCTTTATTTTTTTATAAATATCTTGGAGTTCTTTATCATTAATATCCAAAGTAAGATAACTGTCTAATTCTCCAATTTGTTTCTCGATTTTCTTTTTCTCAGCCAATATTCGCTTTGCTTCTTTTTTAGCTTTTTCAAGTGATCCTTCTACAAGAGAATTAACCTGATATAAGGCTTGATCTGATAATTCATATAGCGGATCTTCCTGATCACCACTTGATTGTTCTTTTACATATTCAACAAAATCAGCACTTGCTTTACTATCACCTTTGTAATCAGAAATAAAATCTTCTAGCATGCTATCCATTTGCATCACTGCTTCTCGCATTATTGCATCAATATGTTCATCTGTTGCTTGCAGTTTTATATCTCTAAGCAAATCTGCAACTAAAGTCAATGGTAATTCACTTCCCGAAAGCTCATATAACAAATTTTCCTCAGAACTAAACTTAGATTTTAGAGATGCCCTTTTTTGAATAGTTTCCTGGCGCTTCTCTACAGCATCTCCACCTTTCGCTGTGTATAGTTGATGTAATGCCTCTAATTTGTCATTATCCTTCACTAAAGAGCGTGCAAGTGTTTCTATATCTGTATCAACTATTGTCAGCTCCTCGAGTGCTTTTTCCTTTGCATCTCTAAGTGTCTGAACACCTTCTGCTGATTTATTGTCTTCTCCGTCCTTATTAACTTTTTTTAAGTTCCTTAGAACGTCATTGCTAAGAGCTTCGAGAACTGTTATTCCTAACATTGATCTGATTGCATTTTTCAATTGAATGTTGGTACTATCCACAGCCATTTCTGCAATCTTTTCACCATCAAAAAAGAAAAAACTTGAAAGTGCGCTTGGCAAAATGTTTTCCACAAACATTGGCCAATTTTGTGTTAGAAACTCGTTGAATGTGCCATCTTTATATACGCTAATTTCCTCTTTAGTTTTTTTGCCAATAATATCCCAACTACGTTTAACAATATATTTTTCTTTAACACCATTATTAGTCTCAAATTCCAATTCAACACTACATGTTTTATCTTCTGCTCTTTTATTAACAAAAGATTTCAAGTACTGTAAATATGATTTTTGCTTACTTTCAACATACGCACATGAGTTAGA
>DAMAVY010000261.1:0-5215 GCA_032077725.1 Clostridium sp.
CAGGCATTATGAATTTATATTTTGATGGGTTTTCTCAGAGAATCAGTGGAGTAAATAGGTTTGAAACAAATAAGAATGTTATTAATAAATTTTTTCCAGATAAGGTGCATGTTTATTTAAGTAAATCACACGTGCTTGTTGATGCATTAACAGTATCAGCATTAAAAGAACCTGTGGTTTTAATTTGTGATGATTCTGATAAAAGTGCCATAGCGGGATCAAAAAGTGCCACTGTTCTTGGTGATATAGATGAAACTTCTGTAAGTAGGGCTAAGAGTTATTTGTTTGGGGACAAGGTTGTATTTTATACTCAACATCAAGATGATGAAACTATATTTGCAGGTAGTGAAATTGTAGATGCAATACAATCAGTAGGAAGAGAAAATGTATATATAGTTTTGGTTACTGATGGAAATGAATCAAGTGTATTTAATAATGAAAGATATGCGAATATTACATATGAAAAAAAGGTAGCCTTAAGAAATAATGAGTTTAAAGCAGCAATACAAAGGCTCGGGATAGATTTACAAAATGTAACATTTTTAAATCAACCTGAAGGTGAAGTAAATACTGAGGTTTTAAAAGAAACTATATTACATTTTGAAAATAATTTTAATAGTGTAACTCACATAACCCATAGCTATAACTATGAATTACATTTACAACATATTGCAACGGGAAAATTAGTTGATGAGCTATATAAAGATGGGCTTATTAAAGATTGTAGATTTTTTGCTAGACCAGATAAGATTTCACAAATTCCAAATTGTGAATTAATAGAAAGTGTAGCAGATAACGAAAAAGAAAGACAGGCAGTATTAAATGCTTGTAGTGAATATGAGCTAGACAAGAAGGATATGACAAGAGAAGGAATAGGATATAAATCTGTGAAAAGCTTATTTAGGGCGCTTACGTCAAATCATGAGGTGTCATCCTATCTTCATGAACCAGGTGTATAATTTTAGAAAGTTTCTTAAGATATTTTAAATAGCTTAAGAAGCTTTTTTTATTTAACTGAGGTTTGATCATTGTAATATTCTAGTTGGGTACTGTCAATGAGTAAAACATAGGTAAGGTAAAAATTACTATTTATATGATGACTACTCGCCTTAATACTCCAATCTTCTATTTATGAAACTCCGCCTCACATACGTTCGGTGGAGTAAGTTCCATCTGAAGCCAAGAACTCTGTTTATAGTACAAAACATAAAATTACATACAAGGATTTGTTTGCTATGTTCTATTGCCTACTTGCTATTAATTATAGTATAATAATGAATGGCAAATATTGATTTTCTTAATATGATATACTGGTATAAAGTGTATATCAATCAATTAAAAACATTAACTAAGTTAGGAGAGCGTTATGGGAAAAAAGTTTTTTTTAAAGAGTAATTTTGATAAGAAGGATATTATAATAATGATTATTTTAACAGCGTTTCTTATAGGAACTTATTTAGTTTATATACTGCAAGAAGCAAAGGAAATACCTTTTATTTACAACCAGTTTTAGTAGGAGGAAGTTATGAAAAAATTAAAGGTTATAATTATACCAATAATAGTAACAGTAATATTTATTACTGCATTCAATTTAATACTTAATAATTTAGTACTTGATAAAGAAATTGAACAATTAAGTGTTGATAGAGATTTATCAGGGATTGGACATGCTTATGGTGGAAGTATTAAGAAAAGTGGTACTCAATTTAGAGATATAGCATTAGAAAATGATGATTTAATGCTGTTAGGATCATCAGAGCTTAGTAGTAAAGTTCCTCAAAATCCTATTAACATTTTTCCATTTAATGGTGCTAATTATGATGTAAGTACATTTGGAGTAGCTCATGTGCAAGATTTGCAGCATGCTACAATGTTAGGTGGAAGTAATAAATGTAATGAAAATTCAAAGGTAGCGCTAGTGGTGTCACTACAATGGTTTTGTGATAAAGATGGAATAAAAACGGATAATTTTATATCAGGATTTTCAGAACAACAGTTTTATCAATTTTTAAATAATCCAAAGATTTCGCAAAAAAATAAAATGTATTTAGCAAAGAGAGTTAGTGGACTTCTTAAATCAGCTGATACGTTTCAAGAAGAGAAGTGCTATGCAGATGGATTTATTGGGGAAACTTTTTCTCAAAAAGCTAAACATTCTTTAACTTTACCGTACTTTAAAGTTAAAGGACAGTTAACTGAAATAAAAGATAAGTTAGCGACTATAAAAGAATTAAAGAAGCTACCTGTAAAAAGTAATGTAGATAAAGTTAAGGAAATTGATTTTGAAAAGGAGTATATTACTGCTGAAGAACAAGGATTAGCTGCTGTTACAAATAATAGGTTTAACGTAGATGATAGTTATTATGATAAATATTTACGAGACAGAGATGCAAAACTCGAAAATACTTGTAAAGATGTTGATGTTACGGATTCTGTAGAATTTGATGATTTTAAATTTTTCTTAAGCGTGTGCGAAGATTTAAAAATTAAACCCTATATAATTTTAATGAATGTAAATGGTTGGTATTACGATTATACAGGAATATCGGAGAATGAAAGAACAGAATTTTATAATAAACTAGAAAACATAACAAGAGATGAAAAATTCGATGTATTAAACTTACAAAAACATGAATATGAAAAATACTATTTAAAAGATGTAATGCATTTAGGCTGGAAAGGTTGGCTAAATGTATCAGAAGAGATGAGTAAATATTTTAAAGACAAATAAAGGTGGGAACAAAAGTGAATGTATTGCACAAAATAAAAGAGTATTCAAAACAGAAAAGATTAGCTGTTACTTGTGACGGTGAAGAACTTACATATGAAGAATTAGATAAACTTTCTGATGCTTTTGCAGCATATATGATAGATAATTATAAACAGGATAAGTCTCCGATTGTGATTTATGGTAATAAGGATAATCTTATATTAATATTAATTATGGGAGCACTAAAATCTGGTAGAGCATATATTCCGTTAGACGTAACATTTCCAGTAGAAAGAGTTGATAGAATAATAAAGGAAGTTAATCCAAGTTTTGTATTAAACTTTACAGATAAGCATATAGATTTTTGTAGAGTGGATACTAAAGAAGAAGTTTTATCAAAAATAATGAAGTATCGTGAAGTTCAAGTATCGGAAGATAATTGGCTTAAAGGAGATGAAAATGCATATATATTATTTACTTCAGGAAGTACAGGTATGCCAAAAGGTGTGCAGATAAGTAAGAATAATATAGATTCTTTTACAAATTGGTTTCAAAAATTCCTTGGAATTAGTGAAGAAAGTGATGTAATAATGAATCAAGTATCCTACTCTTTTGATGTGTCGGTAATACCAATTTACTTGGGTCTTATTCATGGTAAAACATTATTTAGTCTATCAAAAGACACTTTAGAGGATTTTAAAAGGTTATTTGCAGCTTTAAAAAATTCAAGTGTAAAGACGTGGGTTTCAACCCCAGCACTCGCAGAACTGTGTATTAAAGATGAAAGCTTTAATAAGGAATTAATGCCACAGCTTGAAACGTTCTTTTTTGCAGGTGAAGTGTTATCAAAGAAATTGATAAAAGAAATTATGGAAAGATTTCCTGGGGTTAGAATAGTAAATGGATATGGACCTACAGAGGGGACAGTCCTTCTTTCTGCTATTGATGTAAAAAAAGAAATGCTAGATGATGATAGAGAAATACCCATAGGATATCCAATGGATGGAGCAATTTTTAAGATAGTGGACGAGCGGGGCAATGAACTACCAAATGGAGAAAAAGGTGAATTATTAGCTATTGGAAATAGTATAAGCAAGGGCTATTTTAATAATGAAGAAAATACTAAAAAGGCTTTTTTTACTGAAAAAATAGGAGATAAGCTTGTAAAGGGATATAGAACTGGTGATTTGGCTTACTTTAATAATGGCATAATCTATTATTGCGGGAGAAAGGATTTCCAGATAAAACTAAATGGATTTCGAATAGAACTTCAGGATATAGAAAATAATTTAAGAAGAGTAGATAATATTAATAATTGTGTTGTACTTCCTGTTTATAGAGATGATAAAATATCTCATTTAATGGGATTCGTAACATTAAATAAAGATAATGGATTAAGCAGCCTCAGAAATTCTATAATAATAAAAGATGAATTAAAGAACTATATACCATCTTATATGATTCCGAGAAATATTAAGGTAATAAATGAGTTCCCGGTAAATACCAATGGTAAAATTGATAGGAAAAAGCTTATGGAGGGAGTTAAATAATGAAATTAACTCAATATGGTGATTACTTATACCTTTATTTATTAATATTATCATTTATTCCTGCAATAATTTTAGGTGTAAGACAAAAAAATATTAAGCCTTATGGAATGGTTATATCAATATTTATGGTAGGAATAATTATAGGTTCGAATTCAATAAACATGATATTATTTTTAATGTTTTTACTAGGAGAACTGTTTGTAATATATGTATATATGTTTATTCGTAAAAAAACAGATAATAAATTCATATATTATCTGGCAATCTTCTTATGTATATTGCCATTAATAATAACAAAGGTATCAACAAAGTTAAGTTTTGGTCCTATAGGATTTGTAGGGTTATCATATTTGAATTTCAAAGCCATACAGATGATTATAGAAATACATGATGGGACAATAAAAGAAATAAAAATTTTCACTTTGATTTACTTTATCATATTCTTTCCAACATTAAGTTCAGGGCCTATAGATAGGTATAGGAGATTTGAAGGAGATTTGAATAATGTAATACCTAAGGAGGAGTATATAAATGATTATTTATCTGAGGGTATTAAAAAGATAATTATTGGACTGGGATATAAGTTTGTAATTGCATATATAATAAATACTTTTTGGATGACAAAAATTCCTGCAGGTATAACTTTATTTAATACTTTGAATTATATGTATGCATATAGCTTATATTTGTTCTTTGATTTTGCTGGATATAGCTCATTTGCTGTAGGTACAAGCTATATTATTGGAATTAAAACACCAGATAATTTTAACAAGCCGTTTCTCAGTAAGGATATGAAGGAGTTTTGGACTAGGTGGCATATTTCGCTTTCTAGATGGTTTGGTGATTACTTGTACTCGAGAATTCTTCTAGACTCTATGAGGAAAAAAAGATTTAAAAGTAGGTTTACAGCATCGCATTTTGCTCAGATGATAACCATGCTTACAATGGAAATTTG
>DAMAVY010000262.1:0-5196 GCA_032077725.1 Clostridium sp.
TTCCTTAATTTCTTTTTTTATATACATATTTATAAATTAGTATTGGGAAGAAGTATAAGCAAGTATATCCTTCCGCTTATATTCATAGTACATATTTATGTCATTAAAACCTTCTGATAAGTACAACTTAATAGCATCTACATTCTCTTCATCACACTTAAGATAAATTTTATCATTTCCTAAGCTGTGTGCTATATTTATTATATGTCTAAGCAACAGTTTACCGTATCCTCTATTCCTATACTTAGGTAAAATACCAAAATTAGCAATATAAATTTTATTATCTTTATTTATTAATTGTCCATATCCAATGTGTAAATTTTTATATTTTATAAATATACATCCCTCTGAAATATAGTATTTCTGATATTTTTCATAAAGTATATCATCTTCATTTATAGCTTGCCTATTAATAGAGTTAAATACTTGATTTTGAATGGAACATCTATATTTTTCATCTATACCATTCTGAAAAATTGAAAAAGAAATATTCACATCATATGCTATCTCCAAATTACTATTTATGTCTCTCTCCATTTCAATGATAGTCTTTTCAATGCTAAATCCTAAGTCAACCAATGTATTTTTATCTAAATTATTATTATCACTTATAATTATTGTAGCAGAGTTACTAAAAAGCTTAAATAACTCTTCATAATACTCAATAGAATTATATTCAGAAATGAGCTTTATACAGTGAATTTTGTAAGCTTGATGTTGCAGTTTACTATACCACATAAACCCTATATATTTATTATCTAATTTCAAAAATTTTATATTATTTCCAAATAGAAGCCTTTTGAATATATTATTATTGTTAAATATTTCAACTAATTCTTCTCTATATTCATTTGTAATATTAAAATTATCTACAAAACTTAAATTGCTACTGTTTAATGGTTCTAATTTATACATAAATTCATCTACCTCTTATCTTGAATCTATATATATTATAATCCAAATTCCAATAATATAACCACTTTTTTCAATTTTTGTTAATTTTTTAATGTTTTCTTCATTAACATTTCAACCTTTAAATTTATAAATGTTAATATTATTCAACTATACATGCTCAAATAAGCTTCAGTAGGATATAAAAACCCTCCTGAAGCTTATTTTCACTAGATATTTAATATAAAAATTTATTCTTCTTCTACGTCTTTAATGCTAAGACCAATTTTCTTAGTGTCACCATCAACTTGAGTTATAACAGCTTTTATTGTTTCTCCAATTTTAAGAACATTTTCAACTTTTTCAACTCTCTCTTTTGTAATTTGAGATATGTGAACAAGTCCATCAACACCTGCCTCAAGTTCTACAAAAGCTCCAAATGGTGCAAATCTTACTACCTTTCCTACAACAACATTTCCAACAGGATATTTTTCTTCTATGTTGTTCCAAGGATCTTCGCTTAACATTTTAACACTTAATCCAAGTTTATTATTATCTTTGTCAGTGTCTAATACCATAACCTTAATAATTTCTCCTACTTTAAATAGTTTAGAAGGATTATTTACTTTATTCCAAGACATTTCAGTACTATGAAGTAATCCATCAATTCCACCAACTTCAACAAAAGCTCCAAAGGCAGCTATTCTTTTTACTACGCCATCAACAATATTACCTTTTTCAAGTGAAGACCATGTAGCTTCTTTTTTAACATCATTTTCCTTTGATAATAATTCTCTTCTTGATCCAACTATTTTAAGTCTATTACGTTCTCTAGCAAATTCAATAATCTTAACTTCTATATTTTGGCCTACATATTTAGATAAATCATTTATTCTGTTTAATTCAACATGTGATGCAGGAATAAATACTCTTTCTCCTTTAAATAAAGCTACAAGCCCACCCTTTACTTCTTGTTTAACTTCAACAGTTATTACTTCACCATTATCAAAAGCTGCTTTTAATTCTTGTTGTTGTTCAACTCTTAAAATTTCAACTCTTGATAACACTACTAAACCATCAGTATTTTTTCTATTAATAACTTTTGCTTTAATAATATCTCCAACTTTTATTTGTTCATTTAATGGAGTTTCACAATTTCTTGAATATTCTTCAGCTGGCATAATTGCTTCAGTTTTTGAACCTATTGTTAAGTATGCCTCTTTTTCATTTACTTTAAATACTTCACCTTCTAAAATACCACCTACAGCGATGTCACTAGAATCCTTAAAATATTTATCGTAAAGTTCCATATCTTCTTGGCTTATATCGTTTTGTTTTTTCATTTTATTAATTGCCTCCTCAATTACATACCTTGGCGTTGATGCTCCAGCAGTAATTCCAATTTTTTTTATATTTTCTTTCCCTATCACATCTAAAATGGATGTATCAACCTTTTCTACATGATAAGTATTTTCACAATTTAATTTACAAATTTCATATAGTTTCGTAGTGTTTGAACTATTAAATCCTCCTAAAACAATCATTAAATCAACTTCTTTGGAAAGCTTATTAGCTGACTGTTGCCTAACCTCTGTAGCATTACAAATAGTATTAAAAGCTACTATTTCTTTAGCAAGAGAAATAACTTTGTTCAATACTTTTTCAAAGTTACTTTGTTTTTCAGTAGTTTGAGACACCACACAAACTTTTTTATTAGTTTCAAAAATATTTTCTCCATCTTTAGATACAATTGCAGAATCATTGCACCATCCATTTATACCAATTACTTCAGGATGATGTTCATCACCAACAATAATTATATTATATCCTTTGTTGTAATACTCCTCAACCTTTTGTTGAATATTTTTCACATAAGGACAAGTCCCATTCTCTATTATAACACAATTATCTTGTAAATGTTCAAGTACTTTTTTCCCCACTCCATGAGAACGTATTACAATGACTTCTCCTGGCTTAAGATTAGAAGCTTCATCAATGGTAATTGCATGAATATCCTTTTTCTCTAAATTCATTACTACATCATTATTGTGTATTAGTGGGCCTAAAGTATAAATAGGTTTGTTATATTCTTCTCTTAAACGTATAGTTTCATTTACAGCTCTACTTACTCCAAAACAAAATCCTGCTTTATCCGCAAGAATGACCTCTGTCATAATCTCCACCTCTGCTCCACTATTTGCTATACATTAACTTAGTTAAAACACAAAGTTTTTACTTTATAACATAGTATAAAAATATATTCTTCATTTTAATCTTAGTTTTAAATTATTAATATACTCTTCGTTTTAATCTTAATTTTTAACCATTAATATATTTTGATATTTCATTTACTACTTCGTTAATATCCATAAAAGAAGAATCAATTTCAATTGCATCCTCAGCTTTTCTAAGAGGGTCTACCGCTCTATGAGAATCAATATAATCTCTCTTTTTTATATCCTCCAATATAGTATCATAATTTACATCTACATTACTAGCTTTAAGTTCATTAAATCTGCGTTTAGCCCTTTCTTCAGCTCTAGCTGTTAAAAATATTTTTAAACTAGCGTCTTTAAGAACCACAGTTCCAATGTCTCTACCATCCATAATAACATTATAATTTTGTGCTATCTCTTGCTGCATATGAACTAGCTTTTGCCTAATCTCTAAAACAGAAGCATATCTAGAAACATTACTTGTAACTTTATTACTTGTAAGTTCATCTGTTACATCAACACCATTTACTAATAACCTTTCATTTTCAAAATGCATATTTAAAGTATCTATAAGATTGCATAAAGCCTTAATTTCATGTGGTTCAATTTCTTCTCCCATAGCAAATAAAGTTACAGCTCTATACATTGAACCTGTATTTATGTACATGAGATTATATTTTTCACCTATAAGTTTTGCTATAGTACTTTTCCCTGCTCCAGCAGGACCATCAATTGCAATTGATATTTGCATAGTATCACTCCTCGCTGACAAGCTTTAATATCTAGTATTAAATACATATATTAGAGTTAGTCATTATTAAATGTAGTAATTCTACAATTATAGTTATATTTTACTTCCAGCTAAAAAGCCTGTAGATATTGCTATTTGTACGTTATATCCACCTGTATATGCATCTACATCTATCACTTCACCTGCAAAGCTTAGATTATAAATAAGCTTTGACTTCATTGAGGAAGGGTCAATTTCTTTTGTATCTATTCCCCCTGATGTTACTATTGCCTCAGCTACAGGTCTAAGACCTTTTACATTCATGGTTAAGCTTGAAATTAGGTTTATAAAATGTTTACGTTGTTCCTTAGTAATGTTATTTACCTTTTCATTTTCTGATATTCCACTTAGTTTTATCATTACAGGAATTAATTTTTGGGGAAACAAATCATTCAGTGAATTTTTAAAGTCTTTATTATTATATTTTAGAAAATCTTTCTGCACACGTAAATCTAGCTCTTTCTCACTAAGGGCAGGTTTAAGATTTACTGAAATTGTATAATTATCTCCTGGTTTTATTAAACTGCTTGCACTAAGTACTAGCGGGCCAGAAATTCCATAATGAGTAAATAACATCTCACCTTGTTCTTTGAATACTACTTTATTTCCTTTATTTTTAAGAGTAAGTTGTATATTTCTTAAAGATAAGCCCTGAATTTCTTTTACCCACTGTTCCTCAATCTCAACAGGTACTAGTGAAGGTTTAATTTTTACAATGGTATGCCCCAATTTTTTGCTAATTTTAAACCCGTCTCCATTAGATCCTGTTTGAGGATAAGAAGCACCTCCAGTTGCAAGAATAACATAATCACAATCTACACATTCACCATTTTCTAGCAATACCGATGTAATTATTTTATCTTTTATCTTTAAATCTTTCACACCCACACCAAGACGAATAT
The DNA here is from genome assembly GCA_032077725.1 of Clostridium sp. GTDB lineage: Bacteria > Bacillota > Clostridia > Clostridiales > Clostridiaceae > Clostridium_J. The sequence goes on from DAMAVY010000262.1 coordinate 4,800, forward strand.
CAATATCATTTTCTTTTATTGCATTTTCAAATCCTTTTATGATATCTGAAGATTTATCCGATACTGGAAACACTCTTTCTCCTCTTTCAACCTTAAGTTTAATTCCTCTATCTTCAAAGAATTTAATAGTATCTTCATTAGTAAATGCATAAAGGGAACTATAAAGAAAATAAGGATTAGTAGGAATATAATCAAAAAATTCACCAATATTTTTGCCATTAGTGACATTGCATCTTCCTTTGCCCGTAATGAATAATTTTTTGCCAAGTTTATTATTCTTTTCTATTAATATAACCTGATTGTTTTTGCTAGCCTCAATTGCAGCCATCATACCACCAGGTCCTCCACCTATTACTACTACCACTCCCAAAAAATCACCGCCATGTCTTTTTTTACA
>DAMAVY010000263.1:0-5175 GCA_032077725.1 Clostridium sp.
TATTATGAACCTATTTTTTCCTATATATATTAACTACATACTAGCATTTTTGAAGTTAGAGGGTTTTTTTTAGTAAATTCATTAGCTTCTTGAATATTTCTAGCTTTAAATAAAAGTTTTCCTCCATTTTTATTTAAAACTCCTCCACAAAGCATATATTTATGTTCTCCGTCCTTTGCATCATCTTCCAGAAAATTTACACCTTCAAGTCCTTTTCCGCCTGCTTTATACTTTAACTCAATAAATAAATCTTTGCTTCTCATTTTCTTCCCCCCATAATTGTTATCATAATTATATGATATCGAACGCATGTTCATTTGTCAATATTTTTTATAAATGTTTTAGATTTTTCATTTATAATAAAAATAAATCTGAGATATTCTACTTCATTTAAGAATGAATATAAAATCCAAATCCAATATTAAAATTATATTTACGTTGCTATCTTTAAATTATTCTAAATGTATATGCTAATATGCATTTAAATATTACTCTTTATTAATTTGGAATAATTTCATAAATATATGTGTTTTTTCTCTACTTTTTGTATATAATTTATAATGAGTATTCATTTATTTTTATACATATAGGGGTTATATTCATAGTATAAACATATAACTATGCTTTTAACTTTATAAGATTCGTGAATATAGTCATTATATTTTATATGGGAGTTGATATATATGAGTTTTGATTTTTTACATGACCGAGATAAAAAAGTTCACTTTATAGGTATCGGTGGAATCAGTATGAGCGGTCTTGCTGAGATATTACTAAAAAATGGATATACCGTATCTGGTTCCGACATGAAAAACTCTAAAATAGTTGAAAAGCTAAGGAATAAAGGTGCAAAAATATATATAGGTCATAGTGCTGATAATATTAAAGACGCAGATTTAGTTGTGTATACTGCCGCCATTAGCCTAGATAATCCAGAGCTTCAAAGAGTTATAGAATTAAAGCTACCAATGATGGATAGAGCAGAATTCTTAGGCAAAATAATGCTTGGTCATAAATTTAACGTAGCCGTAGCTGGAACTCATGGTAAAACAACCACCACTTCAATGCTTGCACATATCGTTATTGAAGAAAAAGTTGATCCTACCATATTAGTTGGTGGTGAATTAGATGTTATTGACGGAAATGTCCTTACAGGTAATAGTGATTATTTTGTTACAGAAGCCTGTGAATATAAAGGATCTTTTTTAAAGTTTTATCCTTATGTAGGAATAATATTAAATATTGATGCCGATCATTTAGATTTTTACAAAGATATAAATCATATAAAAGATACCTTTAATAAATTCGTAGACATTATTCCTGAAGAAGGTTTCCTGGTTTGTAATAGTGACGACAATAATGTTCAAGACATATTAGAAAATCACAAATGCAACATTATGACTTATGGTATAAAAACCGGAGAATATGCTGCGAAAAACATAAGCTATAATGCCCTTGGCTGTGGCTGCTATGATCTATATAAAAATGATGAGATGTTATTTTCTATAGAGCTTAATGTTCCTGGTGAACATAATGTCCTCAACTCACTATCTGCAGTATGTGCTTCTCTAGCTATAAATATTTCTAAAGAGTCAATAATTAAGGGACTATTTAACTTTAGAGGTACCCACAGAAGATTTGAGTTTAAAGGCTGTAAAAATGGTGTTAATGTAATTGATGATTATGCTCATCATCCAACAGAAATACAAGCTACCCTTAATGCTTGCAAAAATTATCCTCACAAAGATTTATATATTGTATTTCAACCACACACTTACACTAGAACTAAAACTCTTTTTGAGGACTTCTCAAAAACTTTTGATAATGCACCCCATCTATTACTTGCAGATATATATGCTGCCCGTGAGAAGGATACTGGTATGGTTAGCTCAGTAGAGTTAGGAGATGCTATAAGAAGTCGAGGAGTAGATGCAATAAACTATCACAGCTTTGATGAAATAGTAAAAGACTTAAGATTAAAAACCAAAGAAGGCGACCTAATAATGACCATAGGCGCTGGAGATGTAAACTTAGTGGGAGAAATGTTCTTACAGGACTAGCACTCTTCACGCATTATAAAAATAGCTATCTCGTTTTAAGAGATAGCTATTTTTTATAATGCCATTTAATTTAGTATAGATTTCAAATTATCCTTTTCTTTATCCACTTGACTCTTTACTTGAGCTTCTGGATTAAATAATGAATCGTATCTGAAAAACATTATTCCATCATATTTTTCTAATTTTCTAGATGCTTCTACCTGTCTTTTAAGAATATCCGTACTATTTTTCCACTCATCACTACCGCTTCCTGCCCATGAGTCTTCTTTACCAAGCTTATAGGTTGCTAGTCCTATATAGAGCTTTACCTTAGACTCAGTAATGAGATTATTAAATTCTTCAATAACACTTTGAAAATTACTGCCCTCATTTGAAAATCCATAGTACACTTGAGGACAAATATAATCAATATACCCCGGATTTTGAACCCATTTTTTCACATCGATGTACTGGCTATTATAATTATTGTTCATAGATCCTTGAGGGCTTACCCCAAATATAATTTTCGAATTAGTTTTCTTAATTTCTGTATACACCTCTTTTATAAGTATATTAACATTCTCCATTCTCCAGCTAGGCAAATCAAGCTTCCCCCCTGAAGATGTATATTCACCATAAGCTTTTTCATCTATAGCTTTATCACCAGTTGGATAAAAGTAATCATCAAAATGTATTCCATCTACTTTATAATTTTCTACTATTTCTTTAATTCCATTTACTATAAGTTCTCTTACTTCTGCTTTCCCTGGATTATAATAAATGCCACCATCATAATTTATAACATTATCACTATCCTCATTTATCCACTTACTTGCAGGGCTGGCTGAGGATACTTTAAACTTTTCACTATCAGTTCTAACTCTGTATGGATTAACCCACGCTTCTACCCTTATTCCTCTTCCATGTGCCTGTGCTATGATAATCTCCAGTGGATCAAAACCTGGATCTTTTCCTTCAGTGCCAGTGCAATATACAGACCAAGGGTAATATTTAGATTTATATATAGCATCTGAAAAAGGTCTTACTTGAACAATTAATGTATTTAATCCTAGTCCCTCAATATTATCAAGGGCACTAGAAATATTCTCTTTAAATGCTTTCTCACTTTTCCCTTTAAGCATAGGCGCTAAGTCTAAATAAGATATCCATACTCCTCTTATTTCTTCATAATTTATAACCTTATATTCTTCTGTATCTATTTTAGATTTAGCTTCACCTTTACCTTCAAAGGAAATAATCCATACTAATCCTATAATAATTAGTATTGCTATACATACTGTTGCTATATTGATTTTATTCATTAATAACCCCCCTTACCCACAGATAATACATAGCTACTTTATTGCCCTCCTTTTTTTGTGCAAAACTTTTTGCACAAAAAAGGTTGACAACCTGTTAATAATGTCATATAATAATTTTTGTCGGCGGGGTGTAGCGCAGATGGGAGCGCGCGTGGTTTGGGACCATGAGGTCGCAGGTTCAATCCCTGTCACCCCGACCAAAAGGAACATGGATATCATGTTCCTTTTTTTATTGTACTTCTAGTATTTCTTTGAATTTCTAGGCTTTCTGAAAATAATTTCAGAAAGCCTTATTTTATATACATTTATAATAATAACTTCTTTTATTTTTATATATGCAACTATACACAAAATAGAATAACAACTTTCTTTGTTATTTTTTCTTGTAGTAATTATAAGAATTATGGTAAATAATATTAAAAATAAAATGATATGCTAGATTTACGCCAGGAAGATGATTTTATAAACATGATTGACATCCTCATCTCAATTTACAGAAAAGCAACCGCAGAAGTATTTCTGGACATTTCGGAGCATGAAAAAACAAACAAAAATATTTCAAGAAACTTACGCTTTTAAATGGTAACTTCATGAAAAATAAGGAGTAAATGAGTTATGCTTGAACTAAAAAACATTAGAAAAACCTATCATGTAGGAGATATCGAAACAAAAGCTTTAGATGATATCAGCGTTTCATTTCAAGAAAAAGAATTTGTTGCTATTCTCGGTACAAGTGGATCTGGGAAAACTACTTGCTTAAACATCATCGGTGGTCTTGACCGTTATGATTCAGGAGAATTAATTATTAAAGGCAAGAAAACTTCAGATTTTAAAGAAAAAGATTGGGATGCTTATCGTAACAACTCTGTAGGCTTCGTATTTCAAAGCTATAATCTAATTATGCACCTTAGTATAGTTGCCAATGTTGAACTTGGCCTTACACTTAGCGGTGTTTCTGCAGAGGAAAAACACAAGAGAGCACTTGAAGTCTTAGAGCAAGTTGGGTTAAAAAATCATCTACATAAAAAACCAAATCAGTTATCCGGTGGACAAATGCAGCGTGTCGCCATTGCAAGAGCACTTGCCAACAATCCAGAAATCCTACTTTGTGATGAGCCAACAGGTGCACTAGACACAGCTACCAGCATTCAAATTATGAATTTAATAAAAGAAGTAGCCAAGGATCGTTTAGTTATTATGGTCACCCATAATCCTGACCTTGCTAAGGAATATGCAGACAGAATTATTCGCTTTAATGACGGAAAAATTATTTCTGATAGCCATCCTTATGAGGGGAGTTATAAGCAAGACAATTTTAATCTAAGGAAAACCAGTATGAGCTTTTTAACAGCATTAAAGCTCTCCTTTAACAATATAAAAACAAAAAAGGGTAGGACATTTTTAACCGCCTTCGCCTCAAGTATCGGAATTATTGGCATAGCAATTATCCTCAGTCTTTCCACAGGATTTCAAACACAGGTAGATTCTTTTCAAAGTGATGCCATGTCTGAATTTCCAATTATCATATCCCAATCAGCCACAGAAATGGATGCAGAAAAAATGCAAACCATGCGGGAAGAAATGAAAGACAAGATCATGGGCACTGCAGAATATGCTGATTCTGATGAAGCTTATCTTTATGATCCAGCTGATACCACCGTTGCACATAAAAATGTGTTTACTGATGAATACATGGATTATTTAAACAATATTGATCCAGAAATCTGCAATAGTATTGGATATACTCGTACTGTAGCAATTAATATGCTACGAGATGTCAACGGCAAATTCTCACCATTATCACTAAACAATTT
>DAMAVY010000264.1:0-3781 GCA_032077725.1 Clostridium sp.
AATTGAGAATAAAGTTAAAGAGACTATCAAAAGAAGAAGTTGATAATGTATTGGATTATTATTTAGGATATTTCGATGATTCTGAAAAAGATGAATCAGAGGTAATTAATGAATTAGGTTCACCTTCAACAATTGCATCACAAATACTATGTGATTATGCATTTAATACAAATAAAAAAGAAAAAAGTAAAGGCGGTTTAAATAGAGTAGTATTAGTTATTCTTTCAATATTTGCTGCACCAATAGCATTACCGCTAGCTATTGCATTAATAGCAATTGTATTAGCAATGACAATAGTTGTAGGAGCACTTATTTTTAGTTTTGCTGCAGTAGCACTATCACTTTTATTAGTTGGTGTAGTAGCATGTGTTGTCGGATTTTTAATAATTTTTCAACACCCAGCAACAGGTATGTTATATATTGGAATAGGACTAATAGTAAATGGATTTGGAATTTTAGTAGCAATTGGAGTTAAAGCTATAGTACCAAAGGTAGTTATATTCTTTAAACATATTACTAAAAGCTTTTTAAGTAAACTTAATAAATCAAAGAATAAATAAGGGGCGATGTAGTAATGAGAAAAACAAAGAAAGTAATGCTAGTATCAATATGCTTAATAGTACTTGGTGTAATAATAGGAACTATTGGGTTATTAAGTGGAGGTCATGGTAATATTGCATGGGGAAAACATGGACTTATAGTATATGACAAGGCAAATATAATAAAAGAAAATAAGGAATTAGAAAAATTTAATGATGTTAGTATAGATGTTGATTTTGGAGATATTCAATTAATTAAATCAGATAAATATTCTATTGAAGTTGAATATAATGGAGAGGTTGAAGAGGTAACTTATAAGGTTGAAAATGAAAAATTAACTGTAATAAACAATAGGTGGGGAAAAATGTTCTTCAATATGGGCTTTATCGATAATAATACTTTAGTAAAAGTGTACATTCCAGAAAATGTAGTTTTAAATAATATAGATATACAAAACAAAAGCGGTAATCTAATAATTGATAACATTGATGTTAAAAACTCAAATATTAATTGTGATTTTGGAAATGCAACAATTAATAATATTACTGGAGATAAAATTAATTTAACAGGAAAAAGTGGGGAGGTTTATGCTAAAAATCTGAAGTTAAAAGAATTAGTTTTAAATGTGGATTTTGGAGATGTCATATCAGAAAATATTAATACAACTACTTTTGAAAGCAATTTAAAATCAGGAACATTAGATATAAAAACACTTACTGCTAATAATGTTAAAATTAGTAGCGATTTTGGAGAGGTTAAAGGAACACAATTAGTTACTAATGGATTGTTGGTAAGAGCAAAATCAGGAGAAATTAATATAGATGGTGAGTTAAAGGGTGATAATATTTTAGATTGTGACTTTGGAGATATAACATTAAAAACTAGTTTACCCAAAAATGAATATTCATATAAAGTAGATACGGATTTTGGTACTAACAAAATAGATGGCAAAGAGGTTAAAGGGGATGTAGAGGAAATCAGCACAGTAGCTTCAAATAGCTTTAATATTAATTGCAAAAGTGGAGATTTAAAAATTGATTTTGTAAAATAATTCACAAGTAAATAGTAACAGTAAAATCACAAAATGAAAAACCTCGCTTGTAACTGATACGCAGAATCATATCATAAGTAAATGGGGTTTAAAGCTTTAGGCATTTATATAACTTGCCTAAAGCTATTTTTTTAGCTAAAAATACCCTATCATAATCAATGTTATATTTACAAAATATGCTATAATTATGAAGATAAGAAATTTTTAGGATTAGGCAAATAGGAATTTTGGAGAGTGATGTTTATGCAGGGTGTGGAAAGATATAAGGTGAGATTATTGCCATATTCAGAAGAGTGGGGAAAAGAATATTTAGAAACAAAAGAGGAGATTAAAAAAATTTGGGAAGAAAATATTTTGGATATACAACATGTAGGAAGCACAGCAATAAATGGTATATGTGCAAAGCCCATTTTAGATATTGCAGTAAGGGTTAGATCTTTGAATTCCATGGATATTCAATTGATGAAAAATTTAGGCTATGATTTCTGCGGTGCAAGAAATGCAGAGAATACATATTACTTGTTTGTTCTTAGGGGTGAAAATCAGATTTCACTAAAACACATTCATTGTTATGGAGCAGATGAAAAAGAATATTTTAAATTAGTTGGATTTAGGGATTTTCTTAATTCTAATTCTGATTATGCAAAACAATATGCTGATTTAAAAGAAGAACTTGCAAAGCAATATCCTGATGATAGGGTATCCTATACTGAAGGAAAAGAATATTTTATAAAAATGATATATTCAAAACTTCATATATAAATTTCAATTTAAGGTTAAGTATTATAAATAGTAAATTTAACAATTAGTTAGTTTTAGGGAGGTAAAAATGAGCATTAGAAGTGCGGCAAAAGCAATTATTATAAATAATAATAAAATTTTATTAAACAAGTGTTTTGACGAGAATAATGGGAATTATTATTCATTACCAGGTGGAGGACAAAATATATATGAAACTTTAAATGAGGCTATTATAAGAGAATGTCTTGAAGAAACTGGATACAATGTTATGCCAATAAGATTTTCTGCTTTATATGAGGAAATATGTGATAGCCCTAAAACACGAGAGTTATATCCTGAATATATTCATAAAATGTATCATATTTTTATATGTAAATTAAAAAATGACACAACCGTTAATCCTACAGAAATAGATGATATGCAACTTAAAAGTGAATGGATTGATATAAATAATTTAAAGGAAATACATTTATTACCTGTTTTTTTAAATGATAGTATTCTGGAAATGATAAGTAGTGAGAATCCTAAGTTTTTCGGTTCTGAACATATACCTTATAATCACGGCTAAAATATATTTGTAATGAGCAAATAATCAAATTCCACTTCAATGTTGAGTAATATAAATTAGGAATTTGTTCAGGGGAGTATGTAAATATAAAGCCAGCAGAACTAGAGCATGCTAAGACAATAACTTCTATAAAAAAGGGAGGATAAGGACTATGGAATATGAAATTGTACATTTACCAAAAGAGAAATGGAAGGGAACTATAATTCCAATAAAGTATACAACTGATAAATATTATGATGTTATAGTAAATAAAACAGATAGTGGATTTGCCATTGGGATAGAAAAGAAAGATTTTACAGAGCCAGTAACTCATACACCAGAAGAATATGATTTCCCAGATAAGTTATATGAAGACCACTTTCTGAATGCGTATGCTTGGGGAGTGCTTGTTAATGATGAATTTGTTGCTGCAATTGAAACAGATCGTGAATTATGGTCTAATCGCCTAAGAATTACTGAACTTTGGGTAGCAGAAAAATATCAAAAGCAAGGAATAGGCCATGGGTTAATTGAAATGGCAAAGGAACAAGCAAGGAGAGAACGCCTAAGGGCTATTATTCTAGAAACCCAATCTTGTAATGTAAATGCAGTAGATTTTTATCAGCATGAAGACTTTACCTTGATTGGGATGGATACTTGTTGCTACAAGAACGATGATTTGCTAAGAAAAGAAGTAAGGTTAGAATTTGGATGGTTTCCAGAAGAAAAGAAAAGATTAAATTATGAAGAGATAGAAATTAGAATGGAGACAAAGGATGATTGGTACAATGTAGAGTTAATGACACAGCATGCATTTTGGAATAAGCATCATCTTGGATGTGACGAACATTACCTTGTGCATAAATTACGTGAAAATAAAGACTATATTCCAGAGCTAAGCA
>DAMAVY010000264.1:3791-5160 GCA_032077725.1 Clostridium sp.
CAGAATAGCAGTAAAGGATGGAGAGGTTATAGGATGTATAATTTACTCAAAGGCACGAGTTGTTGATGGGGAAGACACACATGAAATTATAACCTTTGGACCTCTTTGCGTAGAGCCTAAATGGCAAGGGTGTGGAGTTGGTGAGCTATTATTAAGGGAAACAATGAACTTAGCTAGAAATAAGGGGTATAAAGGAATTGTGATTTTTGGAGAACCAGATTATTATCCTCGAATTGGATTTAAAACATGTGACAATTTTAATATTACAACGGCTGACGGTAAAAACTTTGATGCATTTATGGCAATTGAATTAGAAGAAGATGGTATGAAAAATATAAAAGGAAAATTCTACGAATCGGAAATTTTTGAAAATCTTCCAGCGGATAAAGTGGAAGAGTATAACAAAAAGTTTCTTAAACTACAGAAATTAAGATTTCCTGGGCAATGGGATTAATTAAATATTAAGAGAAGGAAGTATCGATATACTTAAAGCCAGTGGAATATTTATAGCTAAGAAACCTAAGAAATGGTGAGGAGGATATTAAATATATGAAAATTGCTACTTACAATGTATGGAACGAAAACAAAGGGACAGGTAATCGTTTTAATCAGCTAATAAATGAAATCAATAATGTAAATGCGGATGTTATAGGATTACAAGAAGTAACAACACATTTTTTCTATGATATCTTAACAAAAAGAACTGATTATCAGTACTGCGAATTTAAAAAGTATGAAGATGAGGATGAAGGACTGGCAATATTAAGTAGATACCCCCTTGAGAATTGCATTTTTCTACACACCCATGAAGAGCTTGCACATAGTAGGGCGTTAAATGTATTGTTTCAAGTTGGAAAGTCAAGATTTTCGTTTACCAATGTTCACTTACCGTGGGATTCGGTAAAGGCACAGGAAGAACAGATTGTTGCCATCAATAAATATATGCATATGCAAAGTAATCAGGCGGATTATTTAATTATGCTCGGCGACTTTAACTCTGGAATCAATTCTAGTGTACACAGGTTTCTACTTAGCGAACAAACAATCAATGGCAATGAGTCAAATCCATGTTGGGATGAGCTCTCAAGCTCTTTTGCAACGCTGCACGGTTTGCCGTTGCAACCAACACTAGATTGTATCAACAATCCTCGTTGGAAAGGTAAAAATACAATTTATGTTCCTTCTGTCATGGATAGAATTTACATAATGGATAATTGGAAGGATAAAACATTACAGTCTGTAAGAATCTTTGGAACAGATATTTCACCTGAAAACAATCTTGCTGCAAGTGATCACTATGGGGTCGTTGCAGAAGTTGACTTCATAAGATGAATCTAAGATGAAGGTGATAAATTTCAATTTGTAGGGT
>DAMAVY010000265.1:0-5153 GCA_032077725.1 Clostridium sp.
TCTAAGGCTGGGTATAAGATTCAATTAGGAGATAAACTTACAAGAGGTCTAGGAGCAGGTGCAAATCCAGAAGTAGGAAGAAAAGCAGCTGAAGAAAGTAAAGAAGAAATAACAGAAGCACTAAAAGGTGCAGATATGGTATTTGTAACTTGTGGAATGGGTGGAGGAACAGGGACAGGAGCTGCTCCAGTAGTAGCTGAAGTCGCAAAATCTCTAGGCATTTTAACTGTAGGAGTTGTAACGAAACCATTCCCATTTGAAGGAAGAAAAAGAATGATTCATGCTGAAGCAGGAATTAAGTCACTCAAAGAATCTGTGGATACTTTAGTTATAATTCCAAATGAAAGATTATTAACTCTTGTAGATAAGAAAACTACCCTTGTAGAATCATTTAGGAAAGCAGATGATGTTTTAAAACAAGGTGTACAAGGAATATCAGACCTTATAACTATACCAGGACTTATCAATCTTGACTTTGCAGATATAAGCACTATTATGGTAAATAAGGGTCTTGCACATATGGGTGTAGGTGTTGGAACAGGAGATACTAGAGCTCAAGATGCAGCTAGAGCAGCAATTGCTAGTCCACTTCTTGAAACTTCAATAGTAGGAGCAACAGGTGTGCTTTTAAATGTTACTGGTGGAGCTGATTTATCACTATTAGAAATTAATGAGGCAGCTCAAATAGTACAAGACGAAGCTGATCCAGATGCCAATATTATATTTGGAGCTGTAATTGATGAGAGTTTAAATGATGAAATAAGAATTACAGTTATTGCTACTGGATTTGATAATGATAGAGCTGAAGGCGAAAGAGACTTTGAATCTATTAAAACACATAGTGCTAAGTCAGAAGCAGCTGCTACAAATACTTCAGAAACTGTGACAAATAATAATGATTCTGAAGACTTTTCAGTTCCTACATGGCTTAGAAAGAATATGAGATAGTAAATTTAATAAGATTGAGTTTAAAGAGTACATTTTATAATGTGCTCTTTTTTTATTTTTTGAACCATAATAATGTAATATTTTTAGGGGCCTATTTTGATTATGTGCTAAAATTTTGCTTTGACATCTTAGCTATTTCAAGGCTTAGAACTAATAGACGAACATTTGTAATAGCTATGATTTACGCTATAAATTAAAAAAATAATCGCAAAATGACAAAAAATTATAGTAATATTTCAAAAATATGTAATACGATTTTACAAATTTTACTCCATGTTATATATATAATATTCTTTAGGGGGTAAAGTAAATGGTAATATACTTAGACATAGTTTTAATGGAAAATTTCTTAATTAATTTATTTTTACTAATAGTAACTATGCAAACAATTAAAAGGAGAGTTTCAACTAAAAGATTAATGGTATGTTCAATAATTGGAAGTTTATATGTTTTGACAATGGTAGTTCCAATACTACATGTTTTTACTATTACACCATTTAAAATAATGATTGCGGGAATAATGGTAGCAATTTGCATTAATGAAAAACATATCATTACAGTTATAAAGGGTACAGGAATATTTATATTGTATTCTATGATACTTGCAGGTATGGCTTTTTATTTAGCTATTAAAGATAATCCATCCTTATCTCCTAGTGCTATGATATATAGCTTTTCATATAAAAATCTTATTTTATCATTAATTATAATCTATATAGTAGTTAATAGATTGGTGATTTATGTGAAAGATAGAAAGGCACTGACCTCTTATGTTTATACAACAGAAATATGTATAGACAATATCAAAACTACAGTAAAAGCGTTTCTAGATACTGGAAATGAACTTAGAGAACCAGCCACTAATTTACCAGTTATAATTGTTGAAAAAGAATTCTTTAAAGATTTAAACCTGAAAACTCATAGTATATATCATATTCCTTATACTGTGGTCAGTGGATCCACTGGCAAGCTTATTGGTATTAAGCCAGATAGTGTAAGGATAAACATTAATGGAGACATAAAAGAAGAAATTTTAATACTAGCATTTTCTGATACAAAGCTTAGTAAACATAGTGAGTATAACGGCCTTTTACCAAGAGGAATTATAGAATAGGAGGAGTTTATATGAAGTCTGTACCAAAGGTATTTTTAGGTATAACCAGTAAATTACAAAGTATTGTTAGTAAAATTTTAAGTAAGTTTAGTATATTTTCAAAATCAATTTACTACATAGGAGGAAATGATGCACTACCCCCACCCCTTACTAAAGAAGAGGAGGAGGCTTTAGTAGGAAATTTAGAAATGGGTGATGAAAGCATACGGTCCATCCTTATTGAAAGAAATTTGAGGTTAGTTGTATATATAGCAAGAAAGTTTGAAAATACAGGAGTTAATGTAGAAGATTTAATATCTGTTGGGACTATAGGACTTATAAAAGCTGTAAATACCTTTGCACCAGAGAAAAAAATTAAATTAGCTACCTATTCATCAAGATGTATAGAAAATGAAATACTTATGTATTTAAGGCGTAATAATAAGATAAAAACAGAAATATCATTTTATGAGCCTTTAAATATAGACTGGGATGGTAATGAACTTTTGTTATCAGATATATTAGGTACGGATAGTAATGTGGTATATAATTCTATAGAAGAAGAGGTGGATAAACAACTTCTTGGAATAGCTATGAATAAATTGAATATCAGAGAAAAAGAAATAATAGAATTAAGATTTGGGTTAAACGGAGTTACAGAGAAAACTCAAAAAGAAGTGGCGGATATGCTTGGAATATCTCAATCTTACATTTCTAGATTAGAAAAAAGAATTATTAAGCGCCTTCAGAAAGAAATTAATAAAATGTTATAAGGTTGTCTGTAGTATAAAAAAAACTACTTCAGGAGATAATTTTAATGTAATTATTCTGAAGGGAATGAGACCTTATGATGATTAATAAAGTGGAAATTTGTGGAGTTAATACTTCAAAACTACCTGTATTAAAAGAGAAACAAATGCGAGAGCTACTAATCAAAATAAAGCAAGGTGATAAGGGTTGTAGAGAGGACTTTATAAAAGGAAACCTAAGATTAGTGTTAAGTGTGATTCAAAGATTTAATAACAGAGGGGAAAATGTAGATGATTTATTTCAAGTGGGATGTATAGGCCTAATGAAGGCTATAGATAACTTTGATTTAGGTCAAAATGTAAGATTTTCCACTTATGCAGTTCCGATGATAATTGGCGAAATTAGAAGATACCTTCGGGATAATAACTCTATTAGGGTAAGCAGATCACTTAGAGATATTGCATACAAAGCTTTGCAAGTTAGAGATAGGCTTGTTAATAAGGATAACAGGGAACCAACTATATCTCAAATTGCAAAAGAGTTAGAAATGCCTAAGGAAGAAGTGGTTTTTGCACTAGATGCAATTCAAGATCCTATTTCATTATTTGAACCTATCTACCATGATGGTGGAGATGCCATATTTGTTATGGATCAAATTAGTGATAGTAAAAATTTGGATGATGGATGGCTTGAGAATATATCTATAAAAGAAGGTATGAAAAAACTTAGTGACAGAGAAAAGTTAATCCTTAATTTAAGATTTTTTCAAGGAAGGACTCAGATGGAAGTTGCAGACGAGATTGGAATATCTCAAGCTCAGGTTTCGAGACTAGAGAAGACCGCGCTTAAACATATGAGAAAGCATGTATAACAAAATTGTATATAGGTAGAGGTTTTTGTTAGTTTTTAAAGTAGGAACATAATACTTTAAGCAAACTAATAAATGTGTATGGTAAAATCGCATTAAGAATAAATTATAAAATAAAATTTTATATGTATAGAAAAAAGAGCTTAGGCTCTTTTTTTGTTCTATAATAATAAAATTAGAATATAGATTTATTGATATTAAATTTGAGGAGGAGTTTTAATGGAAACTTCAATGTTTGCAGTAAATAGTCTAAAAACTATGGAGATTATAGATATTAATGCAGGAACAAAATTAGGATATATAAAAGACTTTAAGATTAACTGTGAAGAGTACAAAATAGAATCGATAATTATCCCAACTCAAAAATCTGGATGGTTCTCTAAAAATGAAGATATAGAATTACCATGGGAAAGAATAAAAAAAATTGGAGTAGATGTTATACTAGTTGATGGAGAAGGATTTGTAGAAATTAATTAGAATAGAATTAATTATGTACAAATGACAAATAATTTGTGTATAATCATAGTGTAACCAGTTATTAAGTATGAGATTAAAAAGAATTTTTAAGAAACCTGCTTGGAAATATGTAATGGTTAAAAAGGAATAACAACTTCAGTATAGTAATAGAAAAAACTAAGAGGATGTGATCATAATGAAGTGTCCTTATTGTGGCGGGGAAGAAAGTAAGGTTGTAGACTCAAGATCAACAGAAGATGAGATAGCAATAAGACGAAGACGTGAATGTCTAAGCTGCTGTAAAAGATATACTACCTATGAGAAAATAGAGGATGTAACCATATTTGTAATTAAGAGAGATTTCACCAGAGAAATTTTTAATAGAGATAAAATTATTAATGGAGTGATAAGAGCTTGTGAAAAGCGTCCTGTATCAAGGCTTGATATCGAAAACTTAGTATATTCCATAGAGAAAAAACTTAATAATACCATGAAAAATGAAATAAGCTCTGAGTCAATTGGAGAATTAATATTAGATGGCTTAAAGGAAATGGATGAAGTTGCCTATATAAGATTTGCGTCAGTTTATAGAAAGTTTGATGATATTAATAGTTTTATTGAAGAAATAAAAGGATTGAATGGTGAAAAGTAACATGGAATTGTATAATATAGATGGCAACGAATTTTTATTGTATAACTTAGATAATGGTATTACTGTAGGATTTTCCACGAGTAAAAATAAGCTGAATTTTAATAAAAATCTTCATGAGGGTAAAATTAATTTGCAGAATTTAAAAAATTGGTTTCGTGTAAATGAAGTTATTTATCTTAATCAAATTCATGGTACTAAGGTATATGATTATAGAGGAGATAGCGGCATTATAAATTCAGATGGTGATGGGATTGTTACTAGAGTAAAAAATACTGCAATAGGAGTATTTACTGCGGACTGCGTACCTATAATTTTAGTAGATAGTAATATGAAAGTTGTTTCAGCTCTTCATAGCGGATGGAAAGGAACTCTAAACAATATTGTAT
>DAMAVY010000266.1:0-5152 GCA_032077725.1 Clostridium sp.
CGTTAACTAATGTTAAATGATTTTGCATTAAAAATGCCCCAATTATAGTTGTTCCCATACCGTTACATTCTTCGTCTATGAGACCTTTCTTATATATACTCCTATTGGCATTTTGCAAGGCATCATCTAAAACTTTCTCTTGATTTCCTTCATTTTTGTGGTTAATTACATAATCTATTATAATGTCTTTAGCAAGCTTACTTGCAACTTCTCCTGCATTATGCCCACCCATACCATCAGCTACTATGTAAATCCCAAAGTCCTCATCTTCATAATAACCTACTGAATCCTCATTGAAAGTTCTTTTATTTCCTACATCTGTTTCAATTCCTTTAAGTCTCCCCATATAAAACTACAACTCCCTTTTATCAATATAACTCTTTCTTAGTTGACCACAAGCTGCATTTATATCTAGTCCCATTTCTTTTCTAACAGTGGTTTCAATTCCATTACTTACTAAAACATCTTTGAATAACTTAACTTGATCTGAATTTGATTTTTTTAAGTCATTCTCATCTATTTCATTAATAGGAATTAAATTTACATGACATAACATACCTTTTATTAACTTAGCTAACTCTTTACCTTGCTCTTTAGAATCATTAACACCCTTAACTAGTGCATATTCAAAAGTAATTCTTCTACCCGTCTTGTTTATATAATAATTACAGCTATCTAGTAGCTCTTCTACTTTATACACCTTAGCAATTGGCATAGTCTTTAACCTAAGTTCATTATTTGGTGCATGTAGAGATATAGCTAAAGTTATTTGAAGATTTAAATCAGCAAGACTTCTAATTTTAGGTACAATCCCACAAGTTGAGAGAGTTATATGCCTTTGACCTATATTTAGTCCATCCTCTGAATTAACATCATTAATAAATTTTACCACATTATCATAATTATCTAAAGGTTCTCCGCTTCCCATAAGAACAATATTTGATATTCTTTCCTTTAGTTCACTTTGCGCAGCCATTACCTGCCCTAGCATTTCACCACTAGTTAAACTTCTAACTGCACCACCAATAGTTGAAGCACAAAACTTACACCCCATATTACATCCCACCTGAGTTGATATACAGATAGAATTACCAAAATTATATTTCATAACCACACCTTCAACTACATTGCCATCCTGCATACGAAATAAATGTTTTCTTGTGTCGCTATTTTTAGAACTATATGTTTCAACTATTCTAGGTATTCCTATATAAAAATTATTTTCTAATTTTTCTTGTGTGGATTTAGGTATATTATTCATATCTTTAAAATTCCAAACCTCTTTATAAATCCAAGAAAACACCTGTTTTGCTCTAAATTCTTTATCTCCATTTTCCTTCATCCACACTTTTAACTGCTTCAAATTCAAATCTAATATGTTATTCATTCCTACTCCTATTCATTTCTACGAATTTTAGCTATGAAAAATCCATCCATAAACTCATTTGGCAAAACTGTTACGCATCCATATTCATCATAAATAATGTTATCAATTTTACCGAAGTTTAAAGGCTCAATACTAAAATTTTTGAAATTCTTTAAGAACCACTTTATATTTCCTTCATTTTCATCCTTATTTACTGTACAAGTTGAATATAATAGTATGCCACCCGGTTTTACATAGTTAGCTGCATTTTTCATTATATTTCTTTGAACTGAAATTAAAGATTTTAACTCTTTCTCTCTTTTATTATATTTAATTTCTGGCTTTTTCCTTATTATTCCTAGACCAGAGCATGGTACGTCAATAAGAACTCTGTCTCCAATTTCTATAAGTTCCTTGCATTCCACCGTAGCGTCTAATAACCCTAATTCTATATTACTTAATCCTAATCGTTCACAATTAGACTTTATAAGCTCCAGTTTATGATCATATATATCAAAGCCCATAACTTTACCTGTATTATTCATTATTTCTGCTATATGAGTTGTTTTTCCTCCTGGTGCACTACATAAATCTAAAACCGTAATATTTTCTTTGAGTTCCATGCTAGGAGCTACAAGCATAGCACTTTCATCTTGAACTGTAATAAGTCCCTCGTTAAACATAGGATTATTCTCTATGCTTTTACCCCTAATAATTCTTATTGCTTCAGGACAAATAATCCCTTCCTCTATATTATAATTATTTTTCTCAAGTTCATTTGAAATTTGTTCAAAATCCCCTTTAGTATTATTAATTCGAACGGTAACGCTAGGCCTTTTATTAAGTCCTTCTAATATTTTTTCGCCTTGCACTTCTCCATATTGAGCTATAAATAGTTTTACCATCCACTGAGGGTATGAGTATAGAAAAGCAAGCTTCTCATTAATATTATTTTCATCATAATACTTTTTATCATTGTTTCTTAAATAATTTCTTAAAACTCCATTAACAAGCTTTGATGCTCCAACTGATACATTAGCTTTAGCTAGTTCAACACCTTCATTTACAGCTGCAAATTCAGGTATTTTATCCAAATACCTAAGCTGATATATACATACCCTTAGAAGATTTAATATATATTTATCTGTGTTATCAAACTTCTTTTCCAAAAAAGTTTTAAGTATTTTATCTATAGAATACTTGTATTTGATGGTTCCATAAACAAGTTCTGTAGTCAATCCCTTATCCTTATCTGTTAGATTACTTTCAGTAAGACTTTTATTTAAGGCAATATTTGAATAAGCCTTATTTTCAACCACTTGAACCATTGTATTTATTGCTACTTCTCTAGCACTCGTCATTAATATCATCCTATCTATGATTTCAGTAATTCTTTTTCTATGTAAAGATTCAATTTTCCTTTGCAATTAATGTACAACTATCTATGCTAATCATTTCTATTTCTAATTGCAAGTAATCTTAATAGTTGTGCTATTGCTGTAATTGCTGCAGCAACATAAGTTAGTGCAGCTGCAGAAAGTACTTTTTTAGCACCATTTATTTCATCTTCATAAAGTATATTTTTTGCGTTTAATATTCCTATTGCTCTGCTTGATGCATTGAACTCTACAGGTAATGTAACTAACTGAAAAAGCACCGCAGCTGAAAACAATATGATTCCCAAATTAATAAGAGGTGTAATAGACATAACTATTCCTAATAAGAATAATATCCAAGATGCTTGTGATCCAATATTAGCTATTGGAACTAATGCAGTTCTCACTTTAATTGGAGTATATCCCTCACTATGCTGAATAGCATGGCCTATTTCATGGGCAGCTACCCCAATAGATGCAATAGAGGTACTATTAAATACTTCATTTGATAGTTTAACAACTCTTTTACTTGGGTCATAATGATCTGTAAGATGCCCACCTGTAACAAGTACTGGTATATCAAAAAGGCCATATGAATCTAATATCATTCTAGCCACTTTACCACCAGTATATCCATTTTTACTATATACTTTAGAATACTTTGCATAACTATTTTTTATCTTCATTTGTGCCCACATTGAAATTAACAATGCTGGTATTAGAATAATCATTGTTGGATCAAAAAATGTTCCATAATAATATCCCATATAACTCACTCTCCTTGTAATACCTTTTATAGCATCCACATATAAGTGACACTCCAAATCTTAAGTGGCACTCTAAATCTCTGATTTAGCCAGTGTAGCTTATTCCACTGAATGCATATTAAGCGGAACTTCCATTAACACTGTATTTTCTTCTATTGAATTTCCTCTAATATACTCTTCTACTCTTAAAGGTTTTTTGTTTGGAAATTGAACTTTAGTTATTAATATATTATTGTCCTTTGTTGAAACTAAAATTCCATCATTATCAACCTTTTCAATAGTTCCAGGTTCCTTAGAAGAATTTTCTGATGTAAGCCTAGTTTCAATAACTTTCATTGGTACACCTTGGTAGTAGGTATATGCTTTAGGATATGATGACAGCCCTCTAACAAAGTTATGTATATCCTCAGCATTTTGATTCCACTTAATTTTTGCCATTTCCTTATTTAATATACTTGCATAGCAAGTTTCACTATTTCCTTGTTTTACAGGGGTTATTTCTCCCTTACAAAGGCCTTCAATAGTACTAATTAAAAGTTCTGCTCCAATACTTTTAAGTTTATCATGAAGTTCTTCAAATGTCATATTTTCTTCAATTTCAACTTTGTTTTTAAGGAGCATATCTCCTGTATCAACTCCAGCATCCATTAACATAGTAGTATTGCCACTTTCTTTTTCGCCTCTCATAATAGCGTAATTTATAGGTGCTGCACCTCTATATTTAGGTAGTAATGAGGCATGGAGATTAATACATCCATACTTAGGTATATCTAGTACTTCTTTAGATAAGATTTGTCCAAAGGCCACTACTATTATGAAGTCTAGATTCATACTCTTAAGTTTATCTATTAAATCTCTGTCACTTTTCAATCTTTCTGGCTGATAAATATCTATATTATGACTAAGTGCAACCTCTTTTACAGGTGACATTGCCATAGACTTGCCTCTTCCCTTAGGTCTATCTGGTTGAGTAAGTACTGCCTTAACTCCATACTTTTGAGTAACAGCTTCTAGTGATGGTACTGCAAAATCTGGTGTTCCCATAAATACTATATTCATTATTTTTCACTTCCTATCTTACTAACTTATCAGTATATAATATTCCATTTAGGTGATCTATTTCATGGCAGAATGCCCTAGCTAGTAAGTTTTCACCTTCCACTTCAATAGCCTCACCCTTTCTATTTTGTGCTTTTACCTTTACATATTTAGGTCTTATAACATTACCTTCTTGTCCTGGTATACTTAGGCATCCTTCCTTGTCATTAACCTCTCCACTAGCTTCAATAATCTCTGGATTAATTAGTACAAATGGACCATCGCCAATATCAACAACAACTATTTTCTTTAAAATTCCAACTTGGGGAGCTGCAAGACCAACTCCTTTTGCGTCATACATAGTATCAAGCATATCATCAATTAGAATCTGTGCTCTGCCATCTAAATTCACAACAGTTTTGCTTTTTTTTCGAAGTATTGGATCTTCTTTAGTTCTTATATTTCTTAATGCCATATTTATTCTCCTTTACAATAAGCTATTTGGATTTATATCTATGCTTATTCTTATTTTTTTATAATTAATTTCATTATATACTAAGTTCTTAATGTCCATGGCATAAACATCACTAAATTCACCTTTAATT
>DAMAVY010000267.1:0-5147 GCA_032077725.1 Clostridium sp.
AGCATAGCTTCTACCGCTTCTAAATTTAATCTTACGCTGTTTAACATAAATCCGCTCCCCTTCATAATTAAACTAAATATATTTTCATGGATAATTATACACCTTAGTTCAATGAATTTCTACGATTTGACCTATTTACATTAATTCACTTAAACATACAACTATTTTATATTAGTGAATAGTTTTAATTAATCCTACTGCTTTTCCAATGATATAAGCGTTATCCTCTTTAATTTCTATAGGGGAATATTTATCATTTTCCGGCATAAGTACAGCTTTATTTCCTTTTAGCCACAATCTCTTAAGGGTAGCGTCTCCATCAATACTAACAGCCACAATTTCATTGTGATTTGCCATAGTTTGCTTATTTATAACTACGTAATCTCCATCTTCAATATCAATATTAACCATACTATCTCCTTTTATCTTTAATATAAAAGGCTGCTTAACACCCTTAAGCCAATATATAGGGAGGTTAAAGGTTCCCTCTATTTCATCATTTATAGAAATAGGCTGTCCAGCAGCAATTTCATTATAAACAGGAATCTTATTTATTTCCTTTTCCCCAATTATCTCACTGGTAGTATCAGGGTCTAAAATTACTTCATTATAACTACTAGTATCTATTGCAAAGTTATGAGATACATTGTGTTTAAAATCCACATATTTATATGCTTCTAAATATTCATTAACTGTCTTTCTATTTTGCATATTGTCTTCTTCCTTTGTTTGCACCTTAGTTTCATCTTCATTAATACCATTACTTTTCTTCTTAATTTCAGCTTCTTTAATATCTCTATTTTCCCTCTTAATTTCAGACTCTTTAATATCTCTATTTTTCTTCTTTGTTAATAGTTCTCTTTGAATTGCACTGCAATTAATGAATTTGTATTTATTATCATCAAAGGCTTGTATATCTTTATTTCTCTTAAAATGTTCAAACCAAGGGTTTTTTATATTAGTTACATTACTGTTTTTCACTAAACTAAAACTACTATAAGTAAGGTCTTTTAAAAGCCCTCGTATAAATGCTAATTCTTTAATAGTTAGTTGTTCTACATTATCCACTATTATATGAGCATATTTCATATCATTAAGGTATTTTCTGTTATCATATACCATATTAAACTCATCAATATAATCTATAAGTCCATTATCACTCATATAATTGCAATACCACTTATATAGTTTATGAACAGCCTCTCTACTTTTAGAATTTTTTCTTAAAGACTGTCCCCTTTTTTTCCTATTCAACTTTTGATATTCACTCAATGAATCTATATTCATGTATTTCATATATAAAATCTCTTCAGATAAAAAGTCTATGTTATTGGACATAATAATCTTATTAATCCTCATTTCACTATGCCTAAGTTCACTAATTCCATTCAAAATAATTCCATGTACTATGTCACCTTTACAAAACCTTTTGTTGGTATCTCCTAACTTAGAACTAAGCTCTTTAAAGTAACAACTTATTAATGTTTTAATTGAATATATTTCTATATTGTTATTGAGAAGTGAAAATAGTGTGTTATCTCTTCTTGTTTCGTTTTTCACATTTTCTAAGGTATCCTTTAAATCTTCGCTAGATACAATTAGTATATCTTCATTTTCTCTAATGCAATAGTTGTCTTGTAAATAAAGCGCTCTACCTATAGCAGCCTTTGTTTTACCTGAACCTTCAACTCCCGAAATAAACCAAAATCTATGCTTGTTACCTTTGTTCATCTTATTTAATATATCTTTATAATCCAATTTTATACTCACCTCCATTCCCAATGATTTTTAATGAATTATCTATATTCACGTCTACTCTTACCACTCACTTTATAATAAGTTAAATTATATCATAAAGCACCATTTCATGATTCACAATAATTAAAAATAATCTTAAATACATAAATAATTTTAATACTTACCTAAACCATAGCTAATTAGAATTATCTAATAAATTAAAACAGGTAGACTTTTATATTAAAAAGTCTACCTGCATTTTTTCTAGAAAACTCCGCCTCATCATAGATTTAGAGTGTTACTTTAATATATCAATAGTGTTTGCATTAGCTGCCTTATTGGCTGGAATTATACTTGATACTATACCTACAAATATAGAAATTCCTATGGCAAGAGATGCAGTGAATAGACTTGGTGTTACAATCATCTTCATAAAATGTGAAACTATATTAGCAATTATTATACCTAATATATATCCTATTAACCCGCCTACAACGGTAATAACAACACCTTCTATTAAAAACTCTCTTCTTATATCCTTTCTTCTAGCTCCTATAGATCTCTTTATACCAATTTCCAAAGTTCTCTCAGAAACCGAAGTATATACCATATTCATAACTCCTATACCTGCAATAAATAAGGATATTCCTGCAACTCCAGCTATAAATAAAGTAAGTGTGTTTAGTACAGTTCCCATGATTTTTATCATTCCGCTTGTATCCATAACATTATACTCACCTTCAGCTCTTTTGCTTCCTACTTCATTAAGGGTATCCTCTACTTTTTTAACAATATCTTTTACCTTAGCACCCTTAGCTAAAGTAATATTAAGCCCTTGAATTACATCATTGGAAGGAAAAAATTTATTATAAGTGTTTTTAGGCATTTGTATATCTGGTGTAAAGCTAAAGCTAAATTCAGCATCCTCATTATTTTTAATTATGCCTATAATTTCAAAAGTAACGCCATTTATTGTTGCAATTCCACCAACTAAATTTTCTGCTTTACCTACCTGGTTTTTAAGTATACTTTCATTTAATACTATAGCTCTTGTAGCATTTCTATTATCACTTTCATTTAAGTTTCTTCCTATAATATCTGCTGAATCAGTTTTTTCCACTTTAGAAGCCATGCCTTGAAAACTAACTCCTCTTACATCAAAGGTGACAAACTCACCATAGGGGTTTTGGGAATGTAAATATTCTACAGACTCTACCCCATCTAATCTCTCAATAGCCTTCTTGTCATTATTATTAAAGCTACTCTGAGCAGTATTTGTATTTTTAACATCCTTTGGGGTTAACATGGCTTCTAATACAACTTTCCCCTCGTTCTCACCAGTAAAATCCTTTATGGTTTTATTTTTATATCCCTCACCTATGGCAACAATTGTTATAACTGCAGCTATACCTATTATTATACCAAGCATAGTTAAAAAAGACTTTTTCCCATTTCTCTTAAGATTCCTTAAGGCAGAAAAAATTAAAACTCTAAGTTTCATCTAAAATTCCCCCTCCTTAAGCTCACCATCAAAGATAGACATTATTCTGTTAGCCTTACGTGCTACATTTATATCATGGGTAATTAAAATTATTGTAATTCCTTCTTTATTAAGTTCTTTAAATAAATCCATTATTTCCCGAGATGTATGACTATCTAAAGCGCCTGTAGGTTCATCTGCAATTATTATATCCGGATTATTTACTAGTGCTCTAGCAATAGATACTCTTTGCTGTTGTCCCCCAGATAACTGAGTAGGAAATTTACTAATTTTATTTTCAAGATTAACCTTTTCTAATAATTCTACAACTCTCTTTTTTGTTTCCTTAATCCCTGAGCCTCTATAAAGCATTGGCATCTCAATATTCTCTTTTATTGAAAGTCTCTTTATAAGATTGAAGTCTTGGAATACAAATCCAATTTTTTCATTTCTGAATCTACATAAATCATCATCAGAAAAAGAACTTATATCTTTACCAAAAAAGGTGTAACTTCCATCAAATTTTTTATCAAGCATCCCTAATATTTTCATAAGAGTAGATTTTCCTGATCCTGATGGTCCCATTATTGCTAAAAACTCGCCTTTATTTATTGTTAAATTAACATCCTTTAAAGCTTGAAGGTTTTCGTCCCCTGTGACATAAAACTTATTTAAATCCTTTAGTTCAATCATAATTACTTACTCCCTTCTAATACCTTAGAAGGATTCTTAATTAATCTATCTCCTATTCCTACAACTCCATCCAATAAATAATAACTATCTCCCTCTGAAATTGCCTTTATTTCTACATTGTCATAGGAAGTTCCATTTTCTTTAAGTACATGAATCTTTGAATCTTCTTCATATACATAGTCCTTTGGAATTTGTATTCCCTTATAATTATAATTAACTTCTAAACTAAATCCTATGGTAATGCTCTTCTCTGGCTTTATATAAAAATTATATCCTGTTGTCGTTCTTCCTACACCTTCTATAGGTAGCTCATCAATTTTAGTTATAGTTCCCTTAACATATTCTCCACTACTAACAACTCTTAATAGTACATCATCATTTATCTTTAAATTACTTAAATCGAATTCAGACACTTCAGCTTTAATTAAAGGTTCCTTAGATATCACTCTCATATATACTGCAGTAGGATCATTTAGCCCTTTGTCATCAATTTTTACAATACCATCTAATTCTGCAGCTACTTCTACACTTACCTTTTTGTTTAAAATATCTCTTTCAGCTACTATGCCTTTGTTTGTATCATCAAAAGCAGCTACTTCAGTATCTAGCCCACTTATTTGGCCCTTTAATACTTCTATTTTCTGAGATACTTCCATCTTGCTGCTTTCAAGTGCAGCTTGTTTCTGTGTTAATTCACCATATTTAGCTTGTTCTCCCTGATCTCCAGAGGCATTAACCTGAGCCAAAGCACTTTTCACTGTATCTAATTCACTAACTATTTTATTTAGTTGCACTTGCAACTCATTAATGCTTCCGTTACATTTACTCTTATCATTCTTAACTCTAGTAGCCTTCTCATTATTTCCAGATATTTGTCTGTCAAATTGAGCTGCCTGTTCTTCAAGAGTAGTATTATGATAAGAAAATAATATATCTCCTGCTTGTACTTCTTGTCCATCTTTAACCTTAACATCTTTTATTTCCCCTAGAGTCTTGTCAGCCATAATCCTTTGTTCATCACTTATAACACTTACTCCATTGAATTTTAATCTTTCTTCTCCTTGGATTTCATAACTATCTGCATTTGCTATTACAGTTTTGTCTTTAGTGCCATTCATTTTTACTAAAACAATTACTGTTACTAGTATTACAAATAATGCTATTGCAACTGCAATAAGTATGCCCTTTTTCTTTTTAGAAAATTTTAAATTTAACTTCATTCACTTTACCCCTTTTA
>DAMAVY010000268.1:0-4656 GCA_032077725.1 Clostridium sp.
AACTTCTGCTTCTATTTCTGCTGCTCTTAAGGCAGCTGTAGTATCTGTGGAGAAATATGGATTCCCTGTTCCTGCTGCAAATATTACAACTCTTCCTTTTTCAAGGTGTCTCATTGCTCTTCTTCTAATATAAGGTTCTGCTATTTCTCTCATTTCAATAGCGGTTTGAACTCTTGTATTAACTCCTATGCCTTCTAATGAGTCTTGTAACGCTAAAGCATTTATACAAGTAGCTAGCATTCCCATATAGTCTGCAGTGGTTCTGTCCATTCCTTCGCCACTTCTACCTCTCCATATGTTTCCGCCACCAACAACTGCACCTACTTCAACACCCATTTCAACTAATTTTTTAATCTGTAATGCAATAGTGTTCGCTGTATCAAAATCAATACCATATCCTTTTTCTGCAGCTAATGCCTCACCTGAAAGCTTAAGCATGACTCTTTTATATTTCGCAGTATCCATATCTATATTATACCTCCAACTTAATGTATTTACACCAAAATTTTATATTAGTTTATGCAATAAATAATATAATATCAAATTATCTATAACTATTGTACATAGATATTGATTTTAAAAAAAGAGAACCTAGGTTCTCTTTTTTATTATCTTGTGTTATTTGCCTTCCATCTGTCTTTGAACTTCTTCAGCAAAGTTTTCTTCTTTTTTCTCGATTCCTTCGCCTCTTTCAAATCTAGTAAATTTAACAACTTCTATAGTTGCTCCAATTTTCTTTCCTTCTTCTTGAAGATATTTGTTTATAGTAAGATCTCCGTTTTTAACCCATACTTGATCAACTAAGCAAACTTCTTTATAGTATTTGCTTATTCTTCCCATTACCATTTTATCAACGATATGTTCTGGTTTTCCTTCATTAAGAGCTTGAACTCTGTATATTTCTTTTTCTTTTTCTAAAGATTCATTATCAACTTGATCTTTATTTAAGAATAATGGGTTAGCTGCTGCAACTTGCATTGCTACGTCTTTACCTACTACGCTTAAAACTTCGTCTTGTTTTTCACATGCTAATTGAACTAATACAGCTATTTTACCATTACCATGGATATAACTTTGAATTACTCCATTATCAGCTACAAATTTATCAAATCTTCTAACAGACATATTTTCTCCTAATTTTGCAATTAAACCTGTAACTGCATCTTTAAGAGTAATATTTTCGTCTCCAACATATTTTTCTTCTAATAATTCTTCTACTGTAGTTGCAGTAGTTGCTGCAGCCATTTTTGCTGTGTTAGCTGTTAATGTTTTAAAATCTTCGTTTGCTGCAACGAAATCTGTTTCGCAGTTAACTTCTACTACAGCACCGATTTTTTTATTTTCAGATATATAAGTAGTAACTATTCCTTCAGCTGCTATTCTACCAGCTTTTTTAGTTGCTGCTGCTAATCCTTTTTCTCTTAAAATTTCTATTGCCTTATCCATATCTCCATTTGTTTCACTAAGAGCTTTCTTACAATCCATCATTCCTGATCCTGTTCTTTCTCTTAATTCTTTTACCATTGCTGCTGTTATCATGTTTATTCCTCCTTTTATTCTCTAACAAAAAGGTAAATGAAAGATTTCTCTCTCATCTACCTCTAAAATTTCATATGCTTTACAACCATAGATGAGGCTGTTTGAAATTAAGTATAAAAAGTATTATACTAGTCTGCTATTTCTTCGCCTTGTCTAGCTTCGATTATAGCATCAGCTAATCTTTCTGTTATTAATTTAACGGCTCTTATTGCATCATCATTTCCTGGAATTACATAGTCAACATCATCTGGATCACAGTTAGTATCAACTATAGCTATAACTGGAATTCCTAAATTTTTAGCTTCAAGAATCGCATTTTTCTCTTTTCTTGGATCAACTATGAATAATGCTCCGATGTTACTAGCTTCCATATTTCTGATTCCGCCAAGATTTTTTTCTAGTTTTTCTCTTTCATTTCTAAGTTGTTGAACTTCTTTTTTAGGAAGAACTTCAAATGTTCCGTCTTCTTCCATTTTATCTAATGCTTCTAATCTAGCTATTCTAGTTTTGATAGTTCTGAAGTTAGTCAACATTCCACCTAACCATCTGTTGTTTACAAAGTGCATGTTTGATCTAATAGCTTCTTCTTGGATAGCTTCTTGAGCTTGTTTTTTAGTTCCAACAAATAATATGTCTTTTCCATCTTCTGCTACTGATTTTATGAAAGCAAATGCTTCATCGATTTTCTTAACTGTTTTTTGTAAGTCGATGATGTATATACCGTTTCTTTCAGTAAAGATGTAAGGAGCCATTTTAGGGTTCCATCTTCTTGTTTGATGTCCAAAATGAACACCTGCTTCTAATAATTGTTTCATTGAAATTACTGACATTTTATATACCTCCTGGTTTTTTCCTCCACTACCATCATTTTTATTAAACACCTATAAAGGCACCTGTTAATAAATAAAGTAGTGTGTGTATTTTCTTACCTTGTGTATTATATCACATAAAAAATAAATATTCAACATGTTTTTCAAATATAAAGATAGTTATATTAATTTAAAAATAAAAACCCTTTTAAGGGTTTTTATTTAATATTTTTATTTTAGTTTATTTAATTCATCCATTAATTTATCATTTAGAATCTTTATATGTGTGCCCTTCATTCCTAATGATCTAGACTCTATAACTCCAGCACTCTCAAACTTCCTAAGTGCATTTACTATAACTGATCTAGTTATTCCAACTTTATCAGCTATTTTAGAAGCAACTAGTAATCCTTCACTTCCATCAAGTTCTTCAAAAATATGTTCTACAGCTTCTAGTTCTGAATAAGATAATGTTCCTATTGCTAATTGAACTATAGCTTTTTTTCTTGCTTCTTCTTCGATTTCATCTGCTTCAGATCTTAATATTTCCATTCCTACTATTGTACCGCTATACTCTGCAATAACTAAATCATCTTCAGTAAATAACTTTCCTAATCTAGAAAGTACTAAAGTTCCTAACCTTTGTCTATTACCATTAATAGGTACAATGGTTGACAATATATCTTTAAAATCACATTGGAAGTTATCATTGAACACACACATACCAGAGCTTGATGCGTTTGCGTTTGTTTCACTGATATTTAGCAACTTATTATTATACTCGTCAGGAAATCTTTTATTCTCCACAACTTGCTCTGAAACTTTTTCACATTCATATCCAGCAGATAAGTTATAACCTAATACTTTCCCTTTTCTACTAATAACGTATACATTACAATCCAACACTTCACTTAGAAGTTTGCATATATCATCAAATACTACTGGTTCTGATCCCGATTTTTGTAGTATCTTATTTAATTTTCTAGTTTTTTCTAATAATGACATTGTTCTTCCTCCTCTTAACCTGTATAAGCATAATCTATATTAAACATTTCTATGAATTCTTTAACAATTCAAAATATTTATAAATTTTAGAATTGTTTCTTGTCATATACCATCATAACATAGGTCTGTTCTTACAGCAACACTTTTTTAATATTTTTCGACAGATTAAGTTGTTTTTTTGAATTATACTCGATTTGTTATGAAATGACATTTTTAACTATTTATCTACTTACTTATTAATTCTTTATGCTTACATTCCATATTTATACATTCTAAATAGTCACCTTTAGCTTTGCTATATCTCTTAGCCATAACACTTCCGCATTCAGGACATTTTTTATTTGTAGGTTCATGCCAGCTAACAAAATCACATGCTGGGTAATTTCCACATCCATAAAATAGTTTTCCCTTTTTACTTCTTTTCTCTAGGACCTTGCCTCCACATTTAGGGCATGACACTTCTAACTCTCTTGCCATAGTCTTAGTGTTTTTGCATTCCGGATATCCAGGACATGCAAGAAAGTTACCATATCTACCTTGTTTAATAACCATTAATCTTCCACACTTATCACAAGGGACATCTGATACTTTATCTTCAATGGTTATCTTAGCTATTTCTTTTTCCGCTATATCTATAGCTTTCTTTAGTGGAATAAAGAATTCTTCAACCACAGACTTCCACTGTGTATTTCCTTCTTCAATACTGTCCAGTTTATTTTCCATTTCTGCAGTAAACTCTATATCTACAATTTGTTTAAAATATTCACTCATTAATTTATTTACAATAAATCCAAGTTCTGTTGGAAGTAATACTTTCTTATCCCTTTCTACATATTGTCTACCTAGTAGAGTAGATATTGTAGGTGCATAAGTACTCGGTCTCCCAATTCCATTTTCTTCCAAAGTCTTAACCAATGATGCTTCAGAAAATCTAGCAGGTGGCTGAGTAAAATGTTGCTTGCCATCTAAAGAATTACTTTTTACAGTTTCCCCTATAGTTAATGATGGAAGTTTTTCATTGTCATCATCTTCTTCACTTTCTGAAATATATACCTTAGTAAATCCATCAAATTTAACTTTATATCCTGAAGTTCTAAATATATATTCTCCATTTTGTATAGAAATAGATGTTGTATCGATTATTGCAGACTCCATTTGGCTTGCTACAAACCTATTCCAAATTAAATTATATAGCTTAAATTGATCATTACTTAAAGATTCTTTTGCAATCTGTGGTGTGATTTCTATATTTGTAGGTCTTACTGCTTCGTGAGCGTCTTGCGCACCTTTTTTACCTTTATAA
>DAMAVY010000268.1:4666-5053 GCA_032077725.1 Clostridium sp.
TTAGTCTTTGGAGTATATGCATCTCCATAGGTATTTTTTATAAAATCAAATGCAGCTAATTGAGCCTCATCTGCAATTCTTACAGAATCAGTTCTCATATACGTAATAAGACCAATTGTTCCATACCCTTTTACTTCTATACCTTCATACAACTGCTGTGCAGTAGACATAGTCTTTTTAGTAGAAAAGTTTATCTTTCTATATGCATCTTGTTGAAGAGTACTTGTAGTAAATGGTGGTAATGGATTTTTTGTCTTAGCTGTTTCTTTTATATCTTTAACTATAAATTCGCCTTTTTCTATCATTGATATTATATCTTTTGCTTCAGCTTCATTACTTATTGATATTTTTTTACCATTTTTACTTTGTAATTTAATTAAAAAAGTT
>DAMAVY010000269.1:0-5052 GCA_032077725.1 Clostridium sp.
ATCACTTTTAGTATTGTCTCCACTTCTATTACCTATGATGGGGAAAGCTGGGATCATAGCTCTTTTGCCAGCACTTTCAGGGGTATCAGCATTAAATGCAATTATTGCAATAGTTGTATATAAATTTTTGCCAAGGAGCTTAAAAGAATATGAAAATAAGTAAAGTTAGAGATTTAACTCTAATATCATTAGATGAAATTAGCACTATGGTAGTAGCCTGTGATAGCTGTGGAAGTATAGGAATGAAGAGTGGAGATGCCTTAAAGGTACCTACATTTTATGTGGGTAAATTAGCGGTTAGAGTACCACTACTAGAAGTGATTTCTGCAGGAGCAGAAGTTATAACAGTAACAGATGCAGTATGTAATGAGATGGAACCTACAGGGATAGAGATAATAAATGGAATTAAAGAGGAATTAAAGCTAGCTGGAATTAAGGATATAGTTTTAACAGGAAGTACAGAAGAAAATTTTAAATCCATATCTACAGGTGTTGGAGTTACAGTTATAGGCATAGCTAAAAATCAAGACTTAAAAGTAAATACAATAACAAAAGATTGCACAATTATTTCTTTAGGACTTCCTAAGGTTGGTGAGGAAATAGGTTTAATTGAAGATTTGGATATAGCAAGCTATAAAGAAGTAAGAACCCTTTTAAAATTAGAAGGTACCTATGAAATTGTTCCCGTGGGTTCTAAGGGAATACTTTACGAAGTCATGGAGCTTGGTAAAAACAATCATATGGAGTTTCACCTTAAATAAGATGTAGGTATAAATGTAAAAAGAAGTGCTGGTCCATCTACTGTTATAATCGCCGCTGTAAATGATGCAGTACTAGATGAAATTAAAGATAACCATAAGATAAACATAATAGGTAAGCTTATAAAAATGGAAATGTAATGTGATAAATAAAAGGAGCTGCCCACTATTTCAAATAAAATGGACCCTATAAGATAGACGGTTAGAATAAAGAGGTGTAAAGTTTCAATTTTCTATGTGACTCTGTTTATAGGGCCTTTTTTGTTACTATTTTTTATTAAAAGCTTTTAAGTAAGCTTTATATTTTTTTTCAGTGAAAAACCACTTGCCAGTTCCTACTAATATTATAATTGGATAAAAACCTATTTGATCCATAAATACTTTCTCGAATGAATAATATTTTAAAAATAAATTTAACGCTACACATACAATGGTAAATATTACGCAATATGACAGTATATGTTTTAAGAAATAGATTCCAACCCCTTTTTCTCTAACTTGCTTCCATTTTAGAAACTCAGTTTCATCCATAATTAACCCTCCTTAGAATATCTATATAACACATTATAAATGATAAATTGGTATTAATGTAAAATTTACATTAATTTGGTTGGATAAATTTAAGAGCTATACAATGGTTAGAGCTAGATAAATTATAGAGTCATACAAATGGTTATTGCCATTTGTATGGCTCTGGACCTGGAACTGTAAAGTATTTTAATCTATTTTGCAGTTGCTTCTGGGTATAGATAATTTGATATCATTTTATAAGCTTCTGCATATCTATCATTAGGTTTATATGTAAATAAATCCTTTGGCAATATGATGTAGTTTCCGTCTTTAACTGCTCGTAAAGAAGACCATACTTCATTATTTTCTAAATCCTCAGTTCTCTTCGCTTTTATTTTTTCTAAATCAGCACCCATTTCTGTAACAAATATAAAATCTGGATCTTCAGCAAGCAACGCTTCCATGCTAAAGTCTGCAGAACTTTTTCCTTTCAATATACCATCACCAATTATTTCAGCATTTAAGTCTTTTAAAATTTCTCCAGTTACACTATCAGAATTTTTTATGGTAATTCCTTTTGCTGTAGCCATCATAAGCATTACTTTAGGTTTTTCTCCTTTTGGAACAGCTGTAAGTAAAGTGTCAATTTCACCCTGTATATCTGTTGCATATTTTTTATAACTATCTTCTCTACCTAAAATAGCTGAATAGATTCTAACTAATTTCATATAGTCATCTTTGTTACTAATTTCCATACATATAACGGGGATGCCGCTTTCTTCAAGGGTACCTGCTAGTTCAACTTGAGTTGAAAATCCATTTGAAAGAAGTACCAAATCTGGTTGTAGTGCAACAATAGCCTCAGCACTTGGAGCACCCGATTTCCCGACAACTGTTGCACCTTTACTTTCAGGAACTGATTTTTCATCGGACTCTTCTACGCGACCTATAACTGTTCCACCTAATTTATACCAAAGATCCAAATAAGAATTATAGGTACATACTGCTTTTGTTGGATTCTTTTTAATTGTTACTTCTTTATCTCTACTGTCAGCAAAGGTTATACTATCACCATTGTCTACAATACCATACTGCTTAAGTGAAGCTTTATAAGCAGCATCACTTGAACCTTGCCCATCTTTCTCGGTACTTGCTGTGGTAGTACCTGCTGCTGTATTGCTTTCTTCAGTTTTTCCTTTTTCACTGCAACCGGAAAGTAACATAATCGACATACTAACAGCTATTAGTGTTGACATAATTTTAAACCTTTTCATTTTTCATTCCTCCATTTTAAATAAGTTATTTTTATATAAGTGAAACTTTTTAGCCTCCGCTAAATTTAGTTGAACTTAACTTGGTTTTGTAGTTCTTACCGCACCCTTTTAAAGATGAGGGATATAAGAATGCCCAGTGATCAGATTTCTAAATCACGCAGATTTTGCGGGATTATATAAGGACAATTGTTTACTTCATCTTCGTAGATATTTGCACCAATGGAAAATACATTTTTAATTAAATCTAAAGTCATAACTTCTTTTGGCTTGCCAAAATTGCAAATTTTACCTTCCTTTAGTACATAAATGTAATCAGAATATCTAATTGCTTGATTTAAATCGTGAAGCACCATTACAACAGTAAGCCCCAAGGTCTTATTTAAATTTTTAACTGTCTCAAGGACTTCTAATTGGTAAGAAATATCTAAGAAGGTAGTAGGCTCGTCTAATATTAAAATTTTTGGTTTTTGAGCTAGTGCCATAGAAATCCAAGCTCTTTGTCTTTCACCCCCTGAAAGGGTAGAAACGTATCTGTCTTTCAAATTTGTTATTTTCGTCTTTTCCATAGCCCACTGAGTTATTTCCTCATCAACCACACTAAATCTTTTCCCAAACTTTAAATGAGGCTGCCTGCCATAGGATACTAGATTCTTAACAGTTACATCCATATTTACATTTCTTACTTGAGGAAGTATCGCCATCTCCTTAGCTATTATTTTGGTGTTGATTTTAAAGATATCCTTGTCATATAGCTTAATTTCTCCACTTGTAATCTTTAAAAATCTTGACAGAGCTTTTATTAATGTAGATTTTCCTGAACCATTTGGACCAACAATCGTTACTATATCCCCACTTTCAATTTTTAAATTTGCATTATCAATGATTAAATTTTTTCCGTAACACACATCTATATGTTTGGCTTCTAAAGCTAGCATTTTTCCCCCTCCTTTGATCTAAGTAAGTACAAGAAGAATGGTGCACCTAGTATGGACATAATTATCCCTACAGGTATTTCTACAGGAGCAAATATTACTCTTGAAGCAAGGTCGCATAAAAGTAGAACTATGCCGCCAAGTAAAATTGCTCCAGGGAATAAAAAGCGATAATCGGACCCAATTATAAGCCTGGCAATATGGGGTACAATTAGGCCTACAAAACCTAGTAGTCCCACTACACTAACTACGCTGCCAGCAAGAAGTGAAGAGATAATTATAAAGATAAATCTCGTTCTTTCTACATTTATTCCTAGCCCTGTGGCTACCTCATCTCCTAAAACTAGAATATTAAGTTTACTAGATAGCATTAAAGCCACAAGAACACCAATTATTACATAAGGTAATATACTATGTACATCTGTCCAATTTACTCCACTAAGTCCTCCTACCATAAAATTCATAACCCCAGAAACTCTGTCAGGGAAGAAAGTTAATAATGCATTGTTTCCTGCACCTAAAAATGAATTTACGGCAACTCCTGCTAAAATCAGCCTACTTGTCATTAAACCATCCTTCCAGGCTAGTCCATAAATCAGCATGGTAACTGTTAAAGCACCTATAAATGCTCCAAGTGGAACCATACGGTAATACTCTGGGAATAAGATAAGAATGATAAGGGCTGTAAATCCGGCTCCAGAAGATACCCCAATGATACTTGGGCTAGCTAATGAATTTCGCATAACACCTTGAATAA
Source organism: Clostridium sp. (assembly GCA_032077725.1). GTDB lineage: Bacteria > Bacillota > Clostridia > Clostridiales > Clostridiaceae > Clostridium_J. The sequence goes on from DAMAVY010000269.1 coordinate 4,232, forward strand.
TTGCACCGGACAGTGAAAGAGAAATACCAGTAAGTGTGGCAATAATAGTTCGCGGTAGCCTAATGTTCCAAATAATGTGGTAATTTACCCCTCCTTTATCGGTGGTAAGGGCTTCAATTATTTCCTTTGGGCCAATTTGTATAGCGCCAACACCAACACTTAAAAATAGGCTAATTATAAAAATTACTAATAAGACAAGCAAAATGACAAATTTATTTCTATTCTTAGTATTCATAATTTCTCCTTATCAATATATTTGGGCAAAACAAAAATCCATACCAAAGATGGTATGGAAATAAAAGCACATTAAATTAGTTATGACAACTCAAACATAGTCGATGATAGTAAATTTTATTATCATCGATGAATGTCTATTTTTGCACACTCCTAAGTACGAAGAGTATTGTACAACTAATATAGGCAGGTTTCCTGACTTATGTCCACACAAAACGCCTTCCCAATTAACTCAGTGGCATATGTTTTGTGTATAGGACAATTACAGTAGCGGCTCTGCGTAGGATTTTCACCTAGCTTCCCTTTTAACGTAAAATGCACCCATATTTCCATTATTAAATTACCATCATTATACCTTTATGTAAATGTGAAGTCAATAACTAACTCATTTCAAGGCTAAATGTAAAAAATGTTCGTAAATAGGTTAAACGGAACTTACTTTTTAGAACTGCTAATGAAAATTCTTCTCCATGGCAAAGTAATCGCTAGGAAACTAAATTCGATTAAGAAATTCTAAGTCTACGCTTTTATAAAATTACCTACCCTCACCATTCGCCATCCGTGGCTCAGGGCTCGGCTCTTGCCTT
>DAMAVY010000270.1:0-5038 GCA_032077725.1 Clostridium sp.
GTATGGGATATATAGGATATGCAGTAATAATTACTATTATTTTAAGTGTTGTTTTAATTATTTTGGACATAACAAAATTTGCATTGCCTAAAAGTAAAAATATGCAATTGAAGATTGTTGTTCCAGAAGATTTAAATTACGAAGAATTATTTGATGATGTATTAAATAAATATACAACTTCATGGAATATAGAAAGAGTGAAAACAAAAGACTTTGGTGCACTATTTGAATTGACCTATAGAATCCAAATGAATTTTGGTGCAGAACAAAAGAAATTTATTGATGAGCTAAGATGCAGAAATGGAAACCTAAATATAAATCTTATCTTAGGTGGAACAGAGGATAAAAGCTGGAGTTAATTATATGAAAGGTACTCTATTAAGTTGACATTTTAATGTGGATACTTTACGGAGCACCTTTTTTAATAATAGAGGTATTTCGTAAAAGGTAAATTATGATTAATGACTTTTTTCAATTATATACGCTTATACAAATACTGTTATGTAATACATATTATTCTGAAACGCAATGGTATGGTTATTGAAAATATGTTATTATATGTATACGAAAAGGAATTGTTTGTATTAAATATTTATTGCAATAGGATATTAATTATTATATTTGGCTCTGTTTTAAGTGAGTGTTGATATGTGATACTTTCCTGAAAATAGGTTAGAATCAAATTTCGGAGGTATAACCATGAGTAATGTAACGTCAGTATTAGCACAAGCAAAAGCCTTATCTGAACAAGAAAAACAAGAATTATTAATGCAATTAGAAGAATATCTCGTTTTAGGTTCACAAGTTTCACAAATAACTAAAGAAGTTAAAGAAATAGATATTAATATAGCAACCTCTTTTTACTGGCGGCACAAAATACCTTAGTAACTACCTTAAATGGAATAAGTGGATAAATACATTTAGCACAGAAAAAGAAACTGTAAGAACTAAAAATTTGATAGTTCACAGTAATATATCTCATAGTTATACTATGGTAAGGATTTTAAGACAAGACAACCAATATTTGTATAAAGTTAATTTTATTCACATAATTACTGGAATTATAATCCATAAACTATATATAATTAGAATATAGATTTTTAATTATATAGGAGGTTGGATAAATGAAGAAGAAATTCGCAATAAACTCACTTATTTCTATGGCAATAGTCCTTATATTAGGTTTTATTTTAATCTTTTCTTCAGGTAGCATAGGACAAAATAAAGGAGATAGAGCAGTTGTTTCTAATGGCGGGGGTATGGATACATCTCAATACTTAAGAATTGTTGAAACAACAACAAGTAATTTTAGAACTACAGGACTAATTCTTTCTTTAATTGGAGGATTTGGATTTTTGATTAGTGGGTATGCACTATATAAAGAACTTGACTAAATCCGATAATTAGATGGAATAAAAATAGAAATGGACAACTTAATGTCCATTTCTATTTTTATCAATTATCAACACTGGTTTAAACCAGAGCCTTTTATTTTAATAATTTTGGCTTTGTAGTATAAAAAGGGATCTATTAGTAGGTTCACTTATTAAGTCATGGCTATAAAAAAGCTAAACTAAGTATTACTCTATAAGGTTATAGAGTTACTACTGTTTTAATTATAGATCTATAATTTTAAATAGGAAGGAAAATGAAAAATGAAAGATAAGGAAGAGCTTTCAGAAGTATTCAAACTTTTTCAAAGTAATATAAAAAAGGAGGCTACTTTTGATTTTGGTAAATTAAAGTTATTAGAACTTAGACGTGAGCTAGAAGAAATATATACACATATATTTAATACATGCACAAAGGAAGACTTCAGTAAAATGCCTCTCAGTAATGATAAAACAATTGCATACTATATATATCACTTAACACGCATTGAAGACATTACCTCTAATACTTTAATTTGTGGGGAAGAGCAGATTTTCTTTAAAAATGGGTATTATAAGTCAATTAAATCTCCGATTATAACTACAGGAAATGAGATTAGACGTGAAAATTTAGTTGAATTTAGTTCTAAGCTGGATATAGAGCAACTGAAAAGATATGTCTTTGATGTTATTAAAAATACAAATAATGTTATTAAAAAAATGACTTATGGAGAATCTAATTTTAAAGTATCAAAAGAAAGAAAAGAAGCCTTATTAAAATTAAATGCCGTTTCTACTGATGAAGAATCATTTTGGTTGGTTGATTATTGGTGTAAGAAAACTCAAGCTGGGCTTTTATTGATGCCATTTTCTCGACATCAAATATTGCATCTTTCTGGATGCCTTAGAATTATTAAAAAGATTCACTAATAGAGGTATTTCATTTCAACTCTAGAATATGTAATTTAATAAAAATTTTGGAGTTGAATTGCTGTGAAAAATATAAATGTGGGTCCAATAGATAAATTAGGTAATAAAATCAATTTATACTCAAATCTTATAGAGATATTTAAGTACCTTATTAATATTTTTGAGGATTATTTTAAGAGTTACAATATTGAAGATAGTCATGAGAAAAATGAAGAATTTATTGTTGATTTTCATACCTTCATTTTATCAAGCCATAGGGAGAAAATTCTTGAAATCTTTTATGAGATTTTAAGAAACAAAGATTTTGAGGTGGAGGAATACATTGCTTTAGAAAGGGAAGAATTTTTAAACATTGGAAATGAAGCACTTCAAAGACTTTTAGGGACACTAAATTTATTCGAAAGGGACTATGACTTTGAAATTAGAAGCTTTCTTAGCAGAAAAGAAGACATTTCAGAAGAAATTCTAAAGGATTTAAATGAGTTCTCACAGGAGTATATCCATAATAATATTAATTATTTAGGGAAAAAACTTGGGCAGTTAAAGGAGTCCATGAATACTATTCTTTTTGAGGAACTGAATAATTACAATAGAAATATTTGGAAATTAATGAAGGATATAAGGGAGATTCTAAAGGATAGAGATAGCACTCATGGGGATATAACAGCTCATAGAATACTAGAAATGAGAGAAAAATTCATAGGCTATGTTGATGAGATAGAGAATGACATCGGGGATATAGGAAAAAATGAGTTCATAGCCCCTGCCATGACACTAATAGAAGAAAATTTAGGCATGAAAATTCGAGAGAAAGAGAGAACTTTTAAAAATTGTCTTAATGAATGGATGGCGAAGGAGCTTGATATAAATGAGAAGGATAAAGATAGCCATATTTTATATCAAGTTAATGAGACCAGCTGTAGAAATAATGAAGTCCAGGAATTAAGTAATGAAATTTTTGAAATACAATATAACTTTTTAAGAAAAATTCTAAACTTTACTGAGTATTGTTTTAATAATAAAAATGAAGAAATGAAATTTAGATTGGATAGCATATTTTTAAATGAATTTTGTAGCCCTGTTTTTTTTATAAAAAGTATAGAGGAGTTTAATAGTATATGTACATCCCTTGAAGAAAAGCGTAGCTATATTATTTATAACTTTGTCATCAGTGCGTTTAAAGGTTTTAAGGAAGATTATTATTATTTAATTATAGAAGAACTTCTTAATAAGAAAAATAGAATAAATTCTATGAATATCTTTAAATCTATAAGCAAATACAATGGAGATAACCATTGTAATAATTTAAATGAAATCATAGAAGTTTTCAATAAAATTAATGAAATATATAAAGGTTATGAAAAATGGGATAAATCTGTTCATCTACCTGAGGTACTAGATATATATAATAGAAAACAGAAAATTTCAGAAAATATCTTTGATAAATATATTTATGATAATACAAAGTACAAGGAAATATTCAAAAGTGAGAGTTATGAAAATATAAGTTCTATAGATGATAAAAAGTGTGAGCTTTACGGGAATATCACTAAATTCAAAGATCATCTTTGGAATTTGCTTAAGGGAGATTTGATTTATTATTTTGACTCCTTGTTTCAAAGTATAGGAAGAAGTATGGAATTTGCAAAGAGAAACACAACTTTAGACTAATTGTGAAAAATATTTTTTATTAAAAATAAGTAGCTGGGAAGAAAAATTAATTTCTTTGCTGCTTATTTTTGTTATCAGTAATAACTTCCTCGTACTCAGTCATTAAGTTTTTGTAAAACCAAAACATCTAACGGGTAAATAATTCTAATTTTTCTTCTAAGACTCAGCAATTCTCTATTATTAATTAATTAAAAACCTGCAAACCCGCATGGGTGAAACAACTATTTAAAATTTTAAAATGTTAAAAAGTTAAAATGTTAAAATTTTGAAATGTTAATAAGCTTAAAAGTTAAAAAGGAAAAAAGTTAAAAAGGGAAAAAGTTAACAATGGAAAATGTTAAAAAGTTCTATTGTTGTAGTTCACTTTAAAAATAGGATTAGCAATTAAAGTATATAATTATTTCAAATGGAAAGAAAAATAATTTTTTTATTATCAGAATACTAATTTGAAGGGAAAGAAATTACAAGGTGCTTGGTTTGTTGTAAATACTTAACAATTAATGTATACTTTTATTATGAGAAAATTTTTGTAATTAGAAAGGGAGCTACAATATGAATGATAGAGAACTACTTAAGAGTCTTTGCATGGCCCATGGGCCTAGTGGAAGAGAAAATTGGCTTTATGATTATGTATCAGAGGTGTTTTCTGAATTTGGGCAAGTTACAAAGGATAATCTAAATAATATAATTGTTCATAAAAAAGGGAGAGGCAAGGGGAAAATTATGCTCATGGCTCATCTTGATGAAGTTTTTATGGTGGTAACAGAAATATTAGAAAATGGATTTTTAAAGTTCAAAGGAAATGGTATTGATGTAAAAACCTTAGTTTCTAAGGAAGTCGTAATCCATGGAAAAGAAACTTTGCAAGGTATTATAGGAATTAAGCCTCCTCATTTAATGAATGATGAAGATCGTAAAAAAGCGGTTACCGTAGATTCATTATTAATTGATACTGGATACTCTAAAGAATCTTTAGAGAAAATAGTAAGACCCGGGGATTTTATCACCGTTAAAGGAAACTATAAGGAACTTTTAAATAATAATGTAAGTGTAAAAACCGTTGATGA